>PEZS01000006.1:56651-140517 GCA_002778785.1 Bdellovibrionales bacterium CG10_big_fil_rev_8_21_14_0_10_45_34
GTTAAGAGTTAAGAGTTAAGAGTTAAGAGTTAAGAGTTAAGAGTTAAGGCGCTCTATTTTAACTTTATCCAGGAGACATTTCTTTGCGCTGTTTTATCTCGGCGAAATGAGTAAAAGTTTTTATTAGTAAAGGTGTCCGTGGTGCTTTGCCACCAAAAGAACTCTGAACTCATCGCCTCGGCACATTGCAAGTAGATGTATCTAGCCAAATTACAGAGAAATTTTTCGTTAGGCTTTTCACAAACAAGCTCAGGGTCAGATCGATACCCTTCATTGAGCGTAACATTGAGAGCTTGTATAACCTCTGCCCCCACTTCAAAACTACCGAACTGAATATGAGGCCCCAGATAAAATTCCAAATTGTCATTCATTAGCCCAAGGTCATGAATACATTTTGATGCTAGGCGAGCGGCAACTCCGCGCCAGCCAAGGTGCAGGGCAACTGCCAAATGCTTCACCGGACTGTAAATCATCAAGGGCACACAGTCGGCAGTTCTAATGGCGAGACGAAGCCCACTTAAAGAGGTGAACTGCCCGTCTGCTTCATAACTCGCTAATTTGTTATCCTGCGTTCGTTCAACAATCTCAGCACCGTGCACTTGTTTGAGAAAGCAAGAATCAAACAAATCCGGATCTTCAGAGTTAAATGCGCCGGCAAACTGGAGCGCAAACAACTCGGTTTCTATCGAATTTGCATCAGAGGAAACTCTTTTTTCTTTCATATGTCCTATTCTATGTATTGCACTGATTTTCTTTGGCCCAAGAGCCAATACAGTTTTTGGCTTTTTTTGTACTCATAATGAGGGGCTGCTTTCGTTTCATTAAGCGTTAACGGCCCATCATAAGCACTAATTTCTCAGTTACCAATTGTCTTACCCTGAGTACCCTACACGATATCGTGCCACCCTAGGCAAGTAAGAATCTCAGTTAACTCAAGGGGAATCGGTGCAGAGAAGCTCATAAACTTCTTGCTCGTAGGATGTTCAAACCCCAGCTCTTGAGCGTGCAAAAAGAATCTATTAAGACCTTGGATGGCGGTCTTCACTTGAGGGACTTTAAGCCTGGGTTCTTTCGCATTCCAACCATATAGTCGATCCCCAACAATTGGGTGACCGATACTCTGTAAATGAACGCGGATTTGATGAGTTCTGCCAGTTTCAAGTTTCAATTTTACCAGCGCTAAGCCGCACTCATGCTCTCTTTCGACATCCAGATGGGTCACAGCGCGCTTGCCAGTACGTGCGCGAGTCGAAAATTTCTTTCTATCAGTAGGGTGCCTACCCACTGGAGCATCAATTTTTATTCTAGACTCCTCAAACCGACCCCAACAAAGGGCGCGGTATACTCGGTGCACGGTTTTATCTTTGAACTGGAGCGCCAATTTTTCGTGGGTACGATTGTTCTTGGCAACAACGATAAGACCGCTCGTATCTTTGTCAATTCTATGAACGATGCCGGGGCGAGAGGGCTGCCCACCACTGGACAATGATTTTGTGTGAAACAAAAGAGCATTCACCAAGGTATCACTTTTGTGACCTGCCGCCGGGTGCACGACAAGTCCCGCAGGCTTGTCTACAACAATCACATCTTCGTCTTCGTAGACGATGTTTAGCGGAAAGTCATAAGCATGCAAATCGCTAACTTCGACGGAAGGGGTTTGAACTTTTACCGATTGGCCTTCTTTGAGTTTTTGAGAGGGCTTTGCAAGCCTTCCATCGATAGAGACATGGCCGTCATTAATCCATTTTGTAACTTGAGATCTGGTTCCGAGTTTTGAGACTTCACTCAAAAAGCGATCAATACGCAATCCCTGAGATGACGAGTCAACCATCAAATAATTTGGTGAATTAACTTCCACGGCTCTCTTTTAGAAAACTCATATAAGAGCTGAGTACTTTGCTAGAATCTAAATTAAGTATACGCGCAAACTGTGAAACGAGCCCTCTTACAAAAACATCCGCCGGCAAACCAGAAAAGTCATTGTTTTCAACCGACACGATATGATGTTTCCCAAATTTGCTGATCTCGACAATTTGATCAATCGAGATATTTTTGTATTGCCTGATTCGCGACAAGAAAGTTCCATCGAAAACAGTTTCGCTGTTGATCTCGTTTTCAATTTCTTCATCGATTCGGTAGCGACTGTAACGGGTCTTACCAAGTGTCGGGTCCGAGGCGACGGCGCTTTCGGCCGTCGCTCTAGGGGGCAAGTCAGCCGTGGCGGGCTTAAATACTCCGGATTCAATATCAAAATCTGGTAAGTCTTCAAAGCGCGAGGGCTGAGGCGCCTGAACTTTATGTAGTGGGGTGGAGCTGGCGATGTGTTGAGCCGCTTGTCGTAGCTCCTCACGAGTTAGGCCAATTTTTTTGTCGTAGTCGGCCCGCCGTCTTTGATCGCTAAGCACGGCAAAAGCTTCTTCGAGGAGTTCATTAAGCTGGTCGGCTTCGTCTGGGCTGAAAACGGTGTAGAGCGCAGGGCTGTTTTTTGAATACGTCGTTCGCGCCTTCATGAAAGCTCTGTGAATTTCTTCGACCGAGGCAGTCGGCTCTACCTCAAGTACTTCGTAATAATTTTGTTGTCCATGAAGGGCCATATATTGATTTTAAGGTCTTTTAGCGTTCTCGATCAACTAGCTCTTTGGCAATCTTCTGAAATTGGCGAACAAGCGGACTAAACGGCGCCTCAATCAGAAAAGGTTTGCGTCTTCGTAAAGTCTGCCAAACATTGTTGTCAAAGCTGAGTGCACCTAGAGACTGAGCCGGAATGTCAAAGTACTTTTTGCAGACACTGGCAACGGAGTCTCCTAGCTGAGCATCAGACTGAGTTCTAATCTGATTGACCACAATCTCGACCGAAAGCGAATGCACCGCCGATATGAGGGCTTCAGACCGAACGTCGTGGGTTGATTGTAGATAACTGATTAAATCAGCTGGGCTTCTAACCCCGAGCGAGTTTTTTTGATCGAGTACCTGCGCCACTAGCGAGGGAGCTCCGAAGTGGGATTCCACGCGAATGAGGCGTCTATAGTATGCCGATTTTAGAAATCGATAGGTGTTCTCTATGCTAGTGGGCTCAGGAGTTACGGTGAGAATTCGCCTGTCTGCACACAAAAAGAAATCAAGAGTCGCGTTGCTTGTTCCGGCGCCTAGATCGAGTAAAACGTAGTCGTAAGGAAGCTTCTTTAAAGCATCTATGATTTTCAATATTTGGTGTTCGGGAATGTTTGCTACTTCCAGAGAATCGAATGCACCGCTAATAAAATGTAGATTGTAATAGGGAGCGATTGTAACGAGGTCATTAAGATCCGGGCATCTTCCTGCAATAAAATCGCTGAGGGTCAACTGGGGAGCTGCTGCCCCAAGACAAGTGTGAAGATTCGCGCCGCCAAGGTCTAAATCAACCACCAGCACTTTGTGTCCGGCTTTGGCCATTGTAAAACCCAAAGAAGAAGTGATGAGACTTTTCCCCACTCCCCCTTTGCCGCCGCCAAAGCTCCAAATAATCGGAACTTTTGCCGTGCTGATATTTACAAATGGGTTTGCCAGTTTTAACGCGTTCAATTAACTATCCTAAAAAATTGAGATTTAAACCTTTTTATTCTCTTCGGCGCGAGAAGCTCTGAGGTAAAGGGGGTGTACTTCTGTCCAGTTGTGAACTTTCCCAGACGAAAGATCTTTGCAGGCAAGCTCACCTAGACTAATGGCGTGAGGGAGGTCACAGCGAGTTTCAAACTGCCCACTGAGGCCGAGAAGCCCCGTCTCCCCAACAACTAAGCAGTTGGAGGGTATATTGGTGCCGAGTTCTTGAAGACTTAATAAATGCTCTTGCGGGCCCGCTTTCAGCCAGCCACGCTCCGTTCTTTGGTAGGTGCACCGGAAGACTAGTCCCGAGTATGCATTTAGGACGATGGTACAGTAAGGATGGGTCGCTGGCGTTTTGTTCGCCAATACATCAAAGGTATTTCGACAGATTAACGGGATACCAAGGCCGAACCCAAGCGACTTAGCTAAATTTACGCCGACTCTTACTCCGGTGAAACTTCCAGGTCCAATATTTACAGCAACGGCATTGAGATCATTGACTTCAATTGAAGCAATCTTCAATAAGCTTTGAAGAGCCCCCGTGGCCACTTCTGCATGGGATCCCTGCCTGTGCCATGTTATTTCGCTGACGAGCTGATGGTCTCTAAAAAGTGCTAAACTGCCTTGAAGAGAGCTGGTTTCAACAGCGACCAACCAGTTGGTTGTAGGAGAGTTTTTTAACTTAGGTCTCACAACTTACTACTACGACGAAAAGATTCTTGAAAAATCATTGAATAAAGCAAGAAGCATTAAGCTAAGCAGTAAGACAAGTCCTATTTGTTGGGCGATCTCCATTTTGCGAATACTTAGCGGGGCGCCTCTCAAAGCTTCGATAGAGAAAAACACGAGATGCCCGCCGTCAAGCACGGGGATAGGAAGCAAGTTAAGAATAAATAGGTTTATCGAAATGATAGCCATGATTTTGAGATAAGGAGAAAGGCCCATTTCAAATGTTTTACCCGAGAGTTGTAAAATCATAATCGGTCCGCCGATTGACTTAGCAGAAACCTCTCTTTTCAAGAGTTTTAAGAAGCTAAGCGCCGTTAATTGCACCCACTCGACGGTGTCATTAACGCTAGCACTTAAAACTTCCTTGATGCCATTGGCCTTCACTATTACGGTTACCGGTTCAGCCATTCTTAGTGCGGTCTTAACGCCAATTGCGAAGTTCTTTTCTGTAAAGCCCGCCGAATTAGTTTGCTCGGTGATCTGGGGAACCAAGTCGAAAAACATGTTCTGCCCGGCACGTGCCACTTCGACCTTTAGAGGCGCCTGATCAGAATCGTAAGAGCGCACAGCTTTTACAAAGCTTTCCCAGGAATTCAGGGGTTCGGCATTTACGCTGATCAATCGATCCCACGCTATAAGTCCTGCAGACTGAGCGGCAGAACCTTCTACGACTTCTTCGATAAACAGCTCCGTGTTGTGAAGACCAATCCACTGGAGGGTATTGGCGTCAAAATCACTTTGGGCAATTTTTTGCGCAATCGCTGCCGGGAGCTCTAAAGTATGAACCATTGAGTCTTTGCTTTGTAAATTAGTGAGTTCGAAGTCGACACTAACGGCATTTTGTCCTGACGGGGAATTCTTCAACTTCTCTGCAACAGATTTCGCAAAAACTCTTTCTGCCTCAAACCATGACCTTAGATTTGTACCATCTAAAGCGGTGATGGCATCGCCAGACTTTAGTCCTGCTTGCCCAGCCAGGCTGTTGGGGTCGCTAATCCCAATTTGAGTTGAGATTGCAACTGGCGACAGTCCGTCAATTTGACCAACGTAGTCTCTGGTGCTCATGAGATTAGTGTTTCGCATCTCAACGGGCGACACTGTAATAGACCTGCTTGTTAAGTCTCCAGACGTATTCTGCACTGAAAAGCTAATCTGTTTGCCGGCTCTTGCCTCGATGTATTCTTCTATCTCGTCCCATGCCTTATAAGCGTTTCCATCTACCGCCTGGATAATATCACCCGATCGGAACCCAGCCTCATAGGCTGCCGATAGCGCCGGAACGTCGCCGACGTGGTTAGACACAGTTTTTTCGCCGAGCAGGGCGATCACGCCAAAAATAAGGGCGGCAAAAAAGAGGTTCATCAAAGGTCCGGCCAACACGACGGCTATTCTTTGAAAAACGGGTTTATGAAGAAAACTATACTGTTTTTGCTCTTCGGGGATATCAGCCGACGGATCATCACCGTACATCTTCACATAGCCGCCAAGTGGAATCAGAGAAAGGCAATACTCTGTATCGCCAGGCTTATAGCGCCAGATTTTTTTGCCAAAACCCAGACTAAAGACTTCAACGCGAACGCCGTAAAACTTCGCTACTAGGAAGTGCCCAAGTTCGTGGACGAAAATTAGCAGTCCAAGAAGGACGACAAACGCCAAACCAAATGAGAGAAACTTCTGAAAGCCAAGTACAATTAAATCAATCATTACATGATGATATCTATGCTCACCCAAATTGACTAGCGTGATTTACAGCTCATATAAGCGGTAAGATCGCCCGTTCGATAGAGAAAAAAGGCTTCAGATATGCGAGAAGAGGCAAATGTTTAAGATTTTTTGGGTAAGAAAAAAGGGAAAAAACTGGTAGGGAGTACAGGATTCGAACCTGCGACATCCACCTTGTAAGGGTGGCGCTCTACCAACTGAGCTAACTCCCTAAACTAAATTGCCCTAACCGCTCAATGTCCAGAGGGATATAGCCTACCCCCTGGCCAATGTAAAGTGTTAGGTTACTCGAATTTCTCACCAAGCTGAACCCAGTGATTTGCTCTAAACTCTGGCTCTTCAGAGCTGACCCGAGCTGTAAGTGCCATAACGACTCCCTCAGAGGTTTCGTAAAACTTAAGCTTAGCAAATGCCAATTCCCCATTTTCTTGAAATTTGAATTTAAGGTTCTGAGAGGACTGGTCACCCAAGGCATAAGACCTTCCAAGAACTTTACGCCGCGCCATATTCACAATACAGATTTCAACAATTTTCGATCGATAGGAGGCTGTATTCAAAACGCGGAATTGGACATACACATCTCTCGATAGGAGAGTTCTCCAGTTTCCACGGAGCATGTCCCATTGCACGCCGATCTCGCGCCCAAGTGGCAGAGGCTGGTCACCGCCTTTGCGAAAAAAATCCATGATCCCAGATGGTTCGGTGTCTTGAGCGACTGACGTCATAGTCTGCGAATGAAGTTGGTCTATGTGCGCCAGGGTGAGCATGACTCCGAGACACAGTCCGGTTAGAATTCGAATCAACATTTTCGATCCTTTCGGTTTCAAAGTTGCAAAATTAACTAATGGAGTTTTCATCGACAGAGAACCTTTACTTCTTTATTAAGGTAGTAGCCAGACTTCGCTCTAAAGATATATCGCGGTTTATCTGAATCTGGCTCTATGAGCTTCCTGAGACGTTTAATTGTAACATAGATCTTATTGTCATGAGCTTCAGGATCATATCTTTGGCCCCAAAGTCTTTGGGTAATAATTTCTTTACTGAGAATGTCGCCAGGATTCTTCGCAAACATCCCCATGAGATCAAGCAAGATATTTTGGCTTTTGAACTCGACCCGTCCCTTTTCTTTTTCGAGACAAAAGTTGTTAGCTATATCAAGCAGCAAGTCATATTCGTCGCTGCCGATGTAGCCAAGATCTCTCAATTCAATTTCACAATCTCTGTAGAGCGTTTTTAAGTTTGATGGGTGAATCATTTGATACACTCCTTCAAACAAGTATCTGGCGGCTTCTACGTTGCCGAACTGCTTAAGTGTGAGTGCACGCGAAAAATTAAGATGTGCTTGAAAATAAAGATTCCCTCGAACTCTCAAGAGCTCTTGAGCCTGCTGAAAAACTTCTAAAGCCTGATCTAAACGTTGCAACTTTCTTAAAACTATAGCATTTGCCAAAAGAGTTGCGATTTTTAAATCTGGCAAATCCAAAACCTCAAAAAAGACCTGAAGGTTGTAAACCTCGCGCAAAGCTTCAGGCAGCTTGCCCATGTTAATGAACGCGATAGATAAACCTGAAATCGCATAGCACATGTCTTCTTTGCGGTCCTGGCTCAAGGCTGATTGGAGTGCATCCTGAAAATAACTAACAGACTCCTCGTTTTGCCCCTTTAATAAGGCGGCAACGCCAAAGGTGTACTTTAATCGCGCTGTAATTTTTAAGCCGTATTTTTGGCCAAGCTCCTCAAGAGACTGTCTGATCGCTTGAACACTGGGTTGATCGTCTCTTTCGGCAAAAATACGTAGCAGTATATTCTTACAATCTAAAAGAGGTTCCCAAAGTTGAAGTGATTCAAACTTTACGCTTGCAGATGTTAAAGCATGAATAGCTGGCTCGAATCGTAGTTGCTGAAAATTCAGTCTTCCAATTTCGAGTTTAGCTAACGCAGATTCATTCAAACGATCCCCCACAAATCGCTGATTACTGTCGTCGCACGACGGAGGATGATCTTACTTAACGAGTTTATTTAGTCAATAGATGAAAAGGGGAATCAAAGAAGATTCCCCAAAGTAAAACTAATGGGCTTGAAGAGAATGACCGGTGTACTGCGCCTTGATTCCTTCATTGCGACCTGCACGCTGCTTAAAAATATCGCTGGCCTTCTTTATATCAAGTGCATTCACTAGAACTTGGTCGACATGATTGACAAGGATCATTTTCATATCCTTCCTGATCTCCTCAGGAATATCTTTCAAGTCTTTCTCGTTTTCTTTCGGTACGATAATTGTTCTTACTCCGGCGCGATGAGCAGCTAATGCCTTCTCTTTCAGTCCACCAATGGCTAATACTCGACCTCTTAAAGTTGTCTCACCTGTCATTGCGACAGTCCTTCGGACGGGTATCTTCATTAGCGCCGAAACAATGCTTGTCGTAATTGCAATTCCGGCGGATGGCCCATCTTTTGGAATAGCACCTTCAGGAACGTGAATGTGTACGTCAATATTCGCAAAGTAATCCTTATCAAGAGCAAAGAGTGGGCCTCTTGAGCGAACATAACTCATTGCCGCTGAACAAGATTCCTTCATCACGTCACCCAATTGACCGGTGATGGTGAACTTTCCCTTTCCGGGAACAACAGAAACCTCTATTACTAGCAAATCTCCACCGACTTCCGTCCAAGCTAATCCGTTGGTTAAACCAATTTCGTTAGTCTCTTCCATTTTACCGTGTCTATAGCGATGTGGACCAAGAAGTGAAGCAACCTTCTTGGCAGTGACCTGAAAGTTTTTCTTTTGAAGCTGTTTTTCCGCGTCGACGGAATTGGATTTTCCTTTGAGTTTTTCTTTCTCAATCGCAATCTCCCTTGCGAGTTTTCGACATACCGTAGCCACTTGCCTCTCTAGGTTTCTAACTCCCGCTTCTCGAGTGTAATCGCGAATGACGGCTCTTAAAGCTTGATCGGCTACCTTGATCTTAAATTTTGAGAGGCCATGCATTTCCATTTGTTTGGGGAGCAAATACTTTTTCGCAATATGAAACTTTTCGGACTCTGTGTAGCCCTCAAGTTGAATCAACTCCATACGATCTAAAAGCGGACGTGGGATCGTGTGAAGTGAGTTTGCTGTTGTGATAAACATCACTTTAGATAGGTCGTATTCGACTTCTAAATAGTGATCTTGGAAGGTTGAATTCTGCTCTGGATCTAAGACTTCAAGTAGTGCACTTGATGGATCCCCTCGAAAATCGTTACTCATTTTGTCGATTTCATCGAGCAAAAATAATGGGTTGCTGGTTTCAGCTTTCTTAAGTGCTTGAACGATCTTTCCTGGCATCGCGCCGACGTAGGTCCTTCTGTGGCCACGAATTTCCGCTTCATCTCTCACTCCGCCCAATGAAATGCGTGCGAAACTCCTGTTAAGAGCTTTTGCAATCGATCTACCAAGTGAGGTTTTACCCACTCCCGGTGGGCCAGCTAAGCAGAGGATTTGGCCTCGCAATCCGTCAGTCATAGACTGAACTGCTAAATACTCTAAAATTCTCTCTTTTACTTTTTCGAGACCCCAGTGGTCTTCGTTCAAAATGTCTTCGGCGAGTTTTAGATCATGTTTTTCATCAGAATAATGCTTCCAGGGGAGTGTGAGTATCCAGTCGATGTAGTTTCTCACAACGCTCGCCTCGGCACTCATAGGAGACATCATCTTTAATTTCTTAAGCTCCTTCTTAACTTTTTCTGCGGCTTCTTTTGTGAGCTTTTTCTTTTGGGCCTGATCCTCAAGCTCTTCTATCTCGGCCTGGTATTCATCCTTTTCGCCGAGCTCTTTTTGAATCGCTTGCATTCTTTCATTGAGGTAATACTCGCGATGTGATCGCTTCATTTGTTTATCAACTCTGTTCTGAATCTTCTTCTCAACTTCAAGAATTTCAATCTCAGAAGTCATAGTTGTTAAGAGTTGCTCTAGTCGTTTGTTGGAGTTTATCATCTCGAGGCTTTTTTGCTTGTCTTCAAGTTTCAGATTCAGCTGAGTAACGACAATATCGGCAAGCTCATTGGCATCATCTATTGTGGAAACTCGCATAAAAATGTCAGGCTGAATTCTTTTATTTAGCTTTACGTAGGTTTCAAAAGTGCCCTTTACAGACCTTACGAGTGCCTGCGTTTCGGTAGGGTCAGTGACTTCTTCGACGAGCTCCTCAACATCTACCCGATACAGTTTGTCGGTTTGAGTAAACTTTTTGATAACGACTCGACCTTTGCCTTCGACCAAAACCTTGACCGTGCCATCTGGAAGGCGAAGAAGCTGAATAATAGTGCCACGTGTTCCCACTTCGAATATTTCTGCGGGTTCCGGGTTGTTAACCTTCGCGTCTTTCTGGGCAGCTAAAATAATATCTTGGCGTTGGTTCATCGCATCTTCGAGGGCGGCGATACTTTTTTCTCGGCCCACGAAAAGCGGCATCATCATGTGAGGAAAAACAATCAGATCTCTTAGTGGTAAGAGCGGAAGGTTTCGGTTTTGATTTACAGTCTTTGCCTCAGCATTCATGACTCACTCCTTGTTTGGGGTGGTTGAGCAAGAGGGCAAAGATTAAATAACTACGCGCTTTCCGCCTTTGACTTTTTTCTCATTGGCGTGGCGTCTTCTTCGCCCCCGAACACCACCTCTGGCTTTTTACCAGAAGAGATGACCTCTTCTGTGATTATACATTCGCGAACGTTCGACAAGGAAGGGATTTCATACATGATGTCGAGCATGGAGCTTTCAATAACACTACGCAGCCCTCGTGCACCCGTTTTTCGTCGGAGGGCCTCTCGAGCGATTTCTTTAAGAGCGCTTTCGGTAAAGGTCAGCTCGACCCCCTCATAACTAAAGAGTTTTTGATATTGACGTACGAGGGAATTTTTGGGCTTAGATAAAATGTCGATGAGCGCACCTTCGTCTAATGGGTCTAGTACGGCTAAAACAGGCGTACGACCTATGAACTCTGGTATCAAACCAAAACGGATGAGGTCATCAGGCTGTATCTGTTGTAAAATGTTCTGGGCTCCTGATCGTTCGCTTTCAGTCTTAATATCCGCTGTGATACCTAAGCTGCGATTACTTATTCGATTTTCAATAATTCTTTCCAGCCCGACGAACGCGCCGCCCAAAATAAAAAGGATATTTGAAGTATCAACCTGAATGAAATCTTGTTGCGGGTGTTTTCTGCCGCCCTTTGGCGGTAGATTAGCTACAGTTCCCTCTAAAATCTTCAAGAGAGCCTGCTGTACTCCTTCGCCGCTCACGTCTCGAGTGATCGAAGGATTTTCTGATTTACGTGATATCTTGTCAATTTCATCGATATAAATAACGCCTCGTTGTGCGCGAGCCACATCATAGTCTGCTGCCTGCAGCAAGTAGAGAACAACGTTTTCTACGTCTTCGCCGACATAGCCCGCCTCAGTGAGGGTTGTGGCATCCGCCATCGCAAATGGTACGTTGAGTATTCGAGCGATTGTCTGGGCTAAAAGGGTCTTACCGCTTCCAGTTGGTCCGATAAGTAAGATATTGCTTTTGGCTAACTCTACATCATCGCGCTTCTTACCCTCTAGCGCGGTAATTCTTTTGTAATGGTTGTGCACAGAAACCGCTAGGGACTTTTTGGCTTTCTCTTGCCCGATCACATAGTCATCCAAAAACAACCTAATATCTCTTGGTTTTGGTATTTTAAATTGGCCCGTCTTTGTAACGTCTTTTTCTTTGTCTTCTGCTATAATACTGTTGCACAGATCAATGCATTCATCACAAATATAAACGCCGGGGCCAGCAATAAGCTTTTTCACTACCAGTTGGCTTTTTTCACAAAAACTACAGCGAAGGGTGCCTAGAGTTTCTTTTTTACTCATT
Organism: Bdellovibrionales bacterium CG10_big_fil_rev_8_21_14_0_10_45_34; assembly: GCA_002778785.1. Classification (GTDB taxonomy): domain Bacteria; phylum Bdellovibrionota; class Bdellovibrionia; order Bdellovibrionales; family 1-14-0-10-45-34; genus 1-14-0-10-45-34. The sequence goes on from PEZS01000006.1 coordinate 68,563, forward strand.
TTATTTTGCCCTCTTGCGGAAGGTTTTTCCTGTAAGAAATAACTTCATCTATTATGCCAAACTCTTTAGCCTTCTCAGGCCTCAGAAAAAAGTCTCTGTCCATGTATTTATCGAGTTCTTCGTAAGTGAGGTTTGTGTGTTTTGCATACAGTTCTGTCAACAAACGTTTTGTTTCAATGAGTTCTTTGGCATGAATTTCAATGTCGCTGACTTGGCCAGATAACCCTCCGCCACCCAATAGGGGTTGGTGAATCATTACCCTCGAGTTTGGAAGTGCGTACCGTTTGCCCTTGGTGCCAGCCATGAGCAGAAACGAGCCCAAACTTGCTGCTAAGCCCGTGCAAATTGTTGCCACCGGGCACTTAACAAACTGCATCATGTCGTAGATGCCAAGGCCTGATGTGACGCTTCCACCCGGTGAGTTGATATACAACTGGATGTCTTTATCAGGGTTCTCCATCTCAAGAAACAACATCTGAGCAATGACTGAATTTGCAACCTCGTCGTTAATTGGCGTCCCAATAAAAATGATTCGATCTTTGAGGAGCCTCGAATAGATATCATAGCTTCTTTCCCCGCGGGGCGTTTGCTCAATTACGTACGGGATTAACGGCATGAAGAACCTCTCGTGTTGTCTTTTCATATTAGCAAACTCCGCGCGGATACCCAAGGCGCAGGAGCTATTGCCCAGTATATTCTGGATCGGAATTTTTTGCTGCTCTCCGTAGTTCGCGTTGCACTTTTCTCTCACCAAGGTTTGTGTTAGCCTCTGCTTTCGTCGAGATTACAAAAAACTCCAGAAAGGTTGTTTATGCGCATCAAGGTTTCCTCAGGTTCCTTACCGAAATCCGGTGTTGAATGCCTCATTGTATTTTGCGGTCAAAAGTCTAGCAGTGATAAGGCCAAGGCGAAAAAGTCCAAGTCTGAGTTAGTTCTTCATGGTGGCACCAGGCAACTTAATCAAAGAATCCAAGAAAGTTTTGAGGTCGGGCGATTCAAAGCCAAACCCGGTGAAGTTCTCATGTGGCGCGGCTTAACAAATGAGTTAGCGCAAAACTTACTGGCGGTTGGATTAGGAGAGGAGTCCGAGTTTGAGCTAGAAACGCTTCGTCGCTCAGCTGGATGTGCCTATCGAGCACTTGATAAAGAGAAGCTGAAGTCAGCAACGGTGAGCGTTGAATCCCTTACGGGTTTTTCAAAAAATCTTAACGGTATAGGGCAGGCGCTCTCCGAAGGTTTGGTTTTGGCTTCTTACGCCTACGTCGACTTTAAAAAAGAAGCCAGAGAAGAAAAACAAAAAAATGATCTCACCTATGAGTTCCTTTGCGCCTCGAAGAATGAAGTGAAGGCCTTTCAAGCCGGTGCAACTTTTGGTGAAGAGTTAGCAAAAAATGTTAACTTTGCCCGCTGGTTGGGCGACTCGCCCGGTAACGTTATCAATCCAGAGAATTTGGCCAACGAAGCTGCCAAAGCTGCTAAAGGTACAGCGTTGCAAGTTACAATCTGGGATAAAGCGCGTATTAAAAAAGAAAAAATGGGTTGTTTACTCGGAGTCGGCAGCGGCAGCGATTATGACCCTCGCTTCATAATCATGGAATACAAAGGCGCTGCGGGTAAGAAGCCTATTTGCTTTGTTGGTAAAGGTTTAACATTTGATTCAGGTGGTATATCCATCAAGCCCTCTGCCGGCATGGAGGAGATGAAATTTGATATGTGCGGTGGCGCCGCCGTCATAGGTACAATGCTCGCTCTTGCTAAACTGAAAATTGCAGTGAACGCTATCGGAATAGTCCCGGCTTCCGAAAATATGCCTGGTCCAAGTGCAAACAAGCCTGGTGATATCCTTGTTGCTAGAAACGGAAAAACCGTTGAAGTGAATAATACAGATGCTGAAGGACGTTTGATTTTGGCCGATGCAATCTGTTTTGCCTCCGAAAAGAAACCGCAGTTCATCGTAGATGCAGCAACCCTAACCGGCGCTATGGTAATGGCACTCGGCGATACACATTCGGGCTACTTTTGTAACGACAAAGAGCTGTATTCAAAAATTGAGTCCGCGGCAGAAGCTGCAGGTGAAGTGCTCTGGCGAATGCCACTTGTAAAGGAGCACACCGACGACATGCGCGGTATTTACGCAGATCTTTCAAACATCCCGTCGCGCAAGGGTGCCGGAAGCGCAAAGGGTGCTGCCTTCTTAAAAGAGTTTGTGGGAGAGGGTATTCCCTACGCTCATTTCGATATCGCAGGAACGGCCTGGGACGTTGGTCACCGAATCCCTTATTATTGCGCAAAGGGTGCGAGCGGGGTGATGGTGCGGACGTTTGTACAGCTCGCCCTCGCCTACAGCAGATAAGCATCGCATTTCACGGCCGACGCTGAAAATGCAGCATCTGCTGCGTTCTCGCTTCTTCATCTCCCTTCGTCGTATTGACATACGCCTTCGGTCGATCAAGAAGCTGCGGCCTTGCATCTGCCGAATTTTGAGCGTCGGCGGGGAGGCTCTCCGCTGAGAATGCAGCATCTGCCGCATTCTCACACGTTTGAACAAATCCTTTTTTGGGGCGTGGTTTGTATCAGAACGAAGCGTGAGATGTCTCTTTGGCTCAAGGTCCCTCATTTTGCCTTGAAAATGGTCCGATAGACTTAGGTATGGTCTGTTGGCACTTATTTTAGTTAACCTCCAATGCCTTAAAGTCGACGTGTGGTATGTAAGCTCGAAAAGTAAAACTCTTATTTAGGAGCTTACGATGAGTCGCCGCGTGTTACTACCCCTAGTTGTTTTTGCATGCTTGATTCTCATCTCGTGTTCTAATGTTAACCCCACTTACTCGCTTTTATCAGAAAGCCAGGGTTTTGATCAGGCCTCCAGCGTAATCATCGACAACAAGATTGATATCATTTGGATGATCGACGACTCGGGCACAATGAAGAACCATCAATCAAATCTGGCTACGAATTTTTCGAACTTTATAGGGGAGTTTACTAACAAAGGCTACGACTACAATATGGTGGTCGCTTCGACTTCGGCTTGGCTGCGAGAGTATGAATACAATTACGAGAGTTGCGGTAACGCAAATCCAAACCCATTAGCGGATCCGAGCAAGCTATACAAATCTAGTGCCGACTGCAGCATGACTCTTGCAACTTATGGTGAAATGACTCACTTTCGAGATGGCGATCTCTACGGGCTAACCAATGGTACCCCGGGGCAAAGAAGTGGAACTTACTTAATTTCGAGCAATCTTATGGCTCCTCAAGAAGTCATAAATACATTTGCAATCAATATTCAGACGGGAATACGGGGCGATGGATACCGCGAAAACGGTTTTCAAAGTCTGAGGTCTGTGCTGCGTAGAAATGAAGATGGTTCGGTCGGTTATGATGGCGAGACTCATACAGTCCTCGGGGAGTTTCGAAGATCAGATGCCTTTTTAGCTATCATCCTTGTTTCGGATGAAGAGGATCAGTCGTCCGATCAGTCTGGCTCAAACTACAGCTCTGTGGAAGATTATGTTCAAAGTTTTGTAGGATTTTTGGATGGCTATACAAACGGAGCTGAAGGCAGCCGTCGCTACAACGTTTCGAGTATCACTACTGTCGACGTCAATGACTGTGAATACTCGTTGCACGGGCAAGCAACACAAGGGGACCGCTATGTCGCGATTGCCGAGGCAGCAGATGGTGTTGTTGGCAATATCTGTAGTCCTGACTTTTCTGAGCAACTGGATCTGATCTCTCAGCAGATCATTGCACTTTCTACGAGATTCCAACTTGCACGCGAACCCGTTCCTTCGACTATTAAGGTCTTTGTAAATAATGTTGTCATTCCTATGGACGACACCAATGGTTGGAAGTATATAGCAGAAAATGGATTCTACTACGTAGAGTTCAACGGTTCGGCAGTTCCTGAACAGGGCTCTTCGATCATCGTCAATTATGATCCTGCAACTATTAAAGATTAGACGCGATCACTCGGGGTTAAACTTAACTTCAATTTGGATAGGTAGACGATCGCCCTTAGAGTTGAGATCGTCTTGATTGATTTCAAAAACGTCAGAATTAGAAGTGAACTTTACCTGAGTCAATACCCAAAACTCTGGGTACCAACCAGCTACGACGCCCTTTACGCGGTTTCTAACGTTCGAGGCGGTGTACTCCACCACGTCAACCTTTGTTGAGCCGGAGTGAATTTCTGAGTAAAGTTCTTGCGTGAAAAGCCACAATGGCTTCGCGTAGACTATTTTTTTCGCAGATTGTTGGTTAACATAAGTGTCGTCTTCTTCGCAGATTGTCTCTGTCACGAGTTCTGGAGCGCCTTGCCCGGAGTTCCAAACGCCGTCGCCAGCAAAGGTGAGGACTATCGTTGTTGAGCTATCACAAAGAGAGTACACTTGGCCGCCGACTTCGAAGAGTGTTTGTACACGCACTCCCCAGTTAGGGGCGTTCTCGGTAAGTTTCATCGAACCAACAAGCTGTTCTTTGATAGAGTTGCGGGTTGATTCGCTAGCAATAGAAATACTTTGTGCTGGAGTAGCAGCGGCAGGTTCACGAGACCTTTCCTGCGTCGAGAAGTGCCGCGTGAGCCACACTGCAAGAACCGTCAGTGCTACTACGTAAGAAATCAAAAGGTATTTGTTCGCCTTTTTTTTCATCAAACTCTTTTTCGGATTTTCATTGTCTTATCTTGAGAACTCCCCGACTTAGGTGCCTGTCACTAAATGACGGCCTAGTCGACTAATAGTCGGGGGATCCAAACTTTCTTACAAAGATGGATTTGCCACAGTGTTAACATGCCCGGCTTGCATTTAGGGCGGGCAGTTCCAATTACCTCTCTTACCGAGTCAAACTGAGGTTTAGGTGCCCTTTGGTGGCAAGCAAGACTTTTGGTCTTTCCTCTGTAAACGCTTGGGGCTATAACGAACCCGATACTGATTCGCAAATCAAGAGTTCTTGCTAATTCGGCGGCTCAATTTATTGGAGACTAAAAGTTATATGACCTCAGATATCCATGACTCGATTCTTACTCGGCAATCGCTGCTTGTTGAAAAGTTTAATAACTTGAATGATTGGGAGGCTAGATATTCAATGATCATTGATTTTGGTAAGCAACTACCCACCATGCCTCAAGAGCATCATTCAGAAGAAAACAAAGTGCGCGGCTGCCAGTCACAGGTGTGGCTCTACTCCGAATTTAAAGACGGAAAGATATGGTTTTATGGCGACTCCGACGCCGCAATAGTAAAGGGACTTGTTGCCATGTTGGTTTACGTTTATTCGGGGGCAACTCCCTTAGAGGTATTTCAAACCTCCCCTCAATTTATCGAAGAGCTGGGTTTAAACCAGCATCTCTCGCAAACCCGCACAAGCGGCTTAGCTGCGATGGTAAAGCAAATGAAGATTTATGGTTATGCGTGGCACCTTAAAGAGCAGGGAACAAAGCCTGAGTAGTATCTAATTCTGAATAAATGGTGGTTTAAAGTACTCGACATTGGATGAACATGGCCAAGAAAAAACCATGTTGTCCGTTTGGCGCTGCTATCGCAAGGCGAGCTACTGAGTGCAGTAGCCGCTAAATTGAAGTTTGAGAGCTTCGATTTCTTCGCCAATGGCGAGAGATCCAAGGCGAGCTGCCCAGCCGTAAACGTTTTCAACTGGGAGCCCAGCCTCATTTACGATCAAATCTGACATGCAAAGTTTCTTGAATACAGCCCCCGGGCTATTAAGGCTTTCGGTTTCATTTTTATCTTTGTGAGTTCTTAGAAAGCCTCCCACAACCGAACAACCAATCATATAAATAACGGGCTCAGCAGTTTCACCAAGGTCGGCCTTAATCACCGAAGGAATGCCTTCTTGGACTAAAAGAGAAGTTACGGTAGAGGCGCCTTTAGCGGCCTGCATTTTCTTTCGTGTCTTACTATTCCACTCGAGCACCTCAGATCCGCTCTCAACTTTGATGACTGCGAGTCCATAGGTGCCGGCATTATTTTTAATGAATACTGTGGGCTTTGAATCGACACGTTGCCGCCGATAGTCCTCATTCATTGCCTCGATCATGTTGTCGACCGTATCCGCCAACGACTGTAGGCGTTCATCGCTGCTGGCATCAAAATTCTCAACAAGTTCGCTTCTCACCGTCAAATACCAAGGATCGAGATCAACTAGTTTACAAAGCTCGGCAGCTAATTGATTGTAATATTTGAAGTGCTCGCTTTTCTTGCGATTGTACCAACCGAGCTCTCGTGCCGGATTAAAAGGAACTTCCAAATCGGCGGCCCACTCATTATGGGGATCAGAAAAATCGTTGTTGCTCACGACAAGATCTGGAGCCCAGTCTTCGCCGATAATAAGTTTACCGGCAGTCGATTGAGATGGGTAAACTTCAATCTTGTGCCCGGCTGCGGACTCTAAAACGGTTACACCCTTAAATGACTTGGGGATGCAAACGCGAACCTCCACTGACGAAGCTCTTAATATAGAAGCCAGTGAGTGAACGTTGTCCCAGTAGAAGCGATTGCTCGTGTGTTCTTCGGTGAGTAGAGCAACCCGCTTAAGGGCCCCCTTGTATCGCCCTTCAAGATATCTCTCCATAGTTTGGCAGGCCTCTTCAAAATCAGCGGGGCAGATGTTGTTAAAGCCGGCCGGAAAAATATTAGCATCGACGGGAGCAACTTTGAATCCTGAGTCGCGCAAATCGAAGCTGGAATATATCGGGAAGCATTTGCCCGATCTTTTAGATTCAAACCACTCAGCCACTTTCTTGTGGTGTGAAATGATATGTTGGTGGATGGTTTTAGCGCATGCGGAAGTCGCGGTATTGTTGAAGTTCAATTTATTGCCTTACGTAAAGGTTTTGTTTTTAACTCGTAAATCTCGGTCACTTGCTTGCGCATTATACCTGCCAAGCGGGCCTTGAGGCTGCGATTTGCTGCACTCATGCACAAGAACTGATCCACCCAACACTGCCAATGGGAGTAAGAAAACGTTAACAATCGGTATAAAAAATATCATTCCTACGAAGACAGAGAACCCGGCAAATTCATAAAAATTTGCTTTTAAAAACTTAAAGCGCGAGGTGAGGGCTATTCCTTTGGCCTCCAGAGCATAATCAGAAAAATCAAAAGCTGCGATTAACATACTTAGAGCGGCCGCAACCAGTTGGACTCCAGGAATTAAACTGGCTACCACTAGTAAAAAGAGAACCGGCAGAAGCACAGCCGTTCGCAAAAGCGAGACGAAAAACATTCTAGCGGCAAAGGAAATCTGCTTGGAAAAGGAAAGTGGAGGAGGTGCTTCGTTTGATAAAAGCTTAAGAGAGCGTTCCGCCATAAAGGAATAGAAGGGAAGCCCAATAATCCTTGAAACTAGCAGGGTCCCTAAAAAAGAGATCATCACTGCGCTAATGAGGCCAACGACCCAGACAAGTCCCTCCGCCACCTGAATCCATGGGCTACCTACTTCAGGCAAGAATGTGATGAGCCAAGTCGGAACTGAAGAAAGGGTCCAGTAGAGAAAGGTCATCAATGAAAGCGCTGTTAGCAATACGGGAACAGCGGTCAGGCCTTTAAGGCCAGCGTCTGACTTGAGCAATGAAAGAGATCTTGTTCCGTAGCTAAATCCGTTAGCAAATCGCTTTACAAAAGAGGGGTTGGAGGTCAGTTGGTCAGACACAAAAGTAAGTTGTGGTCAGATAGTAGTTTTGTCAATTGTTGGGGCCTAAGGTAGTGCCCGATCTTTTTATGGACTCTAAGCGTTTTGCCGCGGGCGTGAGGCCTTCTCCGGGAGCTGTGCCTGCTAGTGTGCGATTGAGCTCAAACTGAGTTTTTACAATAAGCGCGTCTAGCTGATCTTTAGGGCCCGACAAGGCCATCGACTCTAGAGATTTGAAGTTTTTGATGCGAGCCTCCTCAAGGAGATCATAAAATTTCAAGGCCATGGTTCGTTTAATCTGCCAGGACTCCTGCGGGCTTGTTTGTGAGCCATGTTCCTGTAAATATTCTCGGGTCTTGAGATAGGCTTGCTCCAGAGAAGACAGAGCAAGCTGTGACCAAGGATGAGAGTTCAAAAGATAACTTTTAATCAAAAAATCCTGCGAATAGCGCATCCGAAACAAGAATCGATCGAGTTCAGGACCGCTTTCGATCTTACGCGTCGACATTGTTCCCATGGAGTAAAGGACCCTAGCTATCCAGCTACTCTCTTTAGCGGAGCCGTCGATTTGTGATAGGAGTCGTAAATTTGCTTGTCGATAATGTCGTTGTGCCTGATCCCATTGATCAAGTTGAGAATAAAGAGACCCCAGGCGAGAAGGTATTTCTATCTCACGAACAGCCAACCTTAAACCGCGTGATCGTCTTTGAAGATCTAAGAGGGTTGATATCGCCATCTCATATTTTCTTTGTTCTTCGTAGCAAAGGCTTAATTGGTATAAAACTTCGATGCGTTGAAGCTCACCTTCGGAGGGGACCCCTTGGTTCAAATCAGACAACATCGGGCAGCCCTTAGCATATTCATTGAGAGCAAGATGTGACAGAGCCAAGTAGTACTGAGACTTTTGAGAATAGACATCCCCTTCGTGGCTCTTAAGAAACTTCTCGAATTGCTCCTTGGCCTCTTCAAAAAGGCCTTGTTCGTAAGACTTTACTGCAACTTGATAAGCTAGCGGTGGTTGCGGCACTTGATGCTCGCTTCTTTGAAACAAAGTGCAGCTATTCAGAAGTAAAAAAACCAGTAAAAACCTAGGTCGAATCAAATTGCCCCCGTCGCGATTGTCACCTGAATCTCAGTTCCGCAGACTTCTGAGGTGCCTCGTGCATGCTACAAATTATAGAAACAAAACTGGCGAGAATCTAGCTCCCATTTTGCTATTTCTAGTTTTTCAAAATATCGGCCAACTGATTGAGATTATCGAGCTCGTAGGGTTGCTTTTGAAGCTCTGGTACCTTTTTCACGTAGACGCGGGTGGAGAGCTGCGATTCAAAGTGAGCAATATCCTCTTTTGCAGACTCAAAGTGCTTAGCGACACGATGAAATACCTCAATCATTTTTTTAAGCTCGGAGTCTTGCGCGATCAGCTCAATGTCTGTGCCCTCAAGCGCCCATTCAGGGAAAGCCCGGTTAACAATAACAGCAGATAAGGAATGTCCACGTCGTTTGAGATTTTGAAAAAACGAACGCGCCTCTTCAAGCTTGACGGAATCAGAGCTAGTCACAAGAACAAACTGGGTTGTCGGTGAAATCAGCAATGACTGAATCTTAGAACTGTGTTCGCGAATAGGTTCGGCAAGGGTTCTCACTGTCTTGAAGAATGTGCTCAGCTCAGTAAGGAAGACTTTTCCGGTGAGAGTTTCAAGCGCCTTAAAAACAACTTGAGTTCCTTTTGTAAGAATTGAACCCACAAAGGTTCCAGAAGCTTTGTCGGCTTTAGAAAGCCACGTAACAACCGACTCTTGGAATAGCGAAAAAAATTTTTGTGGCGCCATGAGAAAATCCATCGCATGTTGTGCGGGCGGTGTATCGAGTACAATTAAATCGTAGTTGGCCAGTGAGCTAACTTGATAAAGCTTTTCCAGGCTCGAATACTCTTGGGAGCCCGACAGTGAAGTGGAGATTTGTTGAAATATGTTGTTGCTACGAATCTCTGCGGCGACTTCAGAAGGAGCATACTTCTCTACAAAAGAGTGAAAAACCCCTTCTGGATCTACCATGCTGGCCCAGAACTCCCCTCCACTTTCGTATCGGCTAACCAATCGGTCTTGGCCGTCCCAATGATCAAGGCCAAGTGCCGCCGCCAGGCGTCTGGCTGGATCAAGAGTCATCACAAGAACTTTGAGTCCGCTTTTTGCGCCTAAGACCCCCAGTGCAGATGAAATTGTGGTTTTTCCAACGCCTCCACTGCCGCAGCAAATAATTATTTTAGAGTCTTTTAGGAGGTCAATCATCCGTCACTCTTTCGATGAGATTCGACAACAGTTCAGCGATTCGCTTGTTTTTACTCTCATTCAAACACCAAGGCGCTTTATACAGAGACCGGGCGAGAGGTCGTAGGCGCGATACTGAATCTGTATAGTTGTTTTGCCATGCTTGACTAAAGAGGGTCAGCTCTTTTAGTCGCAGGAGTTCGACTTGTTCTTCGATTTCACGTGCGATTTTTTTGTAGTCAAAGTCGAGATCTAGCCATTTATTGATAACGATGTCGGCCTGAATGTCGAACTCGTTTCTCAGGGCATCGCACAGCTCTATGGTTTCTGTGATCGGGAGTTCTTCGGCCAACGAAACCACGACAAACCGTGTGAACAAAGAGTCTTTGATCGTTTCTATAATCGAGCGACTCTGTACACCCATAGCTCCGTCGACGATCGTGCTGCCGATGCCTTGAGGAGCTCGCAGCAACGTTAGCGAATGACCGGTTGAATAGGAGTCGAGGACCAAGTCATCGAATTCAATGGGCGGGCCAATTTTACGCCGACCACTCGTGAGCTTGCCTAATATTGCAAGCTCTTTGAGAGCCGGAGCGCCATCAATCAAAGACCTCATGATTTTGTTCTCAAAAAAGAGTCGATAGATACTTTCTGATTTTATATAATAGAGGATAAACTCATGGAGGCAGTCCATCGCATCCCATCGGGAAATCCAAAGATTCGGAGACACTTGGGTTGGGGAGTAGCCGACCTCTGAAAGTTCAAAGACCCGGGAATAATAGCTCTCTTCACCGAGCTCGACGAGAAGAGTTCTTCGCCCCCTGGCAGCAGCCTGGTGTGCGAGACTCAGAGCAATGGTCGACTTGCCGACCCCGCCCTTACCGGTCACTACAGTGATGGGATAATTGGTTGCACTCACGACCTGTAAGATTTACTAGATAGGGCAGAGAAGTCTACCTAGATAGCTTGCTTCTCGCACCTTGTAGAAAATATCTTTCTGGTGTAGTAGGTTGTGCACTCGCGTTAGAAAGGGTCCTTAAATGAAAGTAGATCTAGAGAAGCTCTCTGGTTTAGAGAGAAAATTGAGTTTTGAAGTTCCCAGTGATTCTGTAGCTTCAGCCTTCAATCAGGCATATCAAGTTATTCAGAAACAGGTATCGGTAAAGGGATTTCGTAAAGGAAAGGCGCCTATTCAGACGCTCAAATCTATGTACGGCGACCACGCTAAGCAAGAAGCCCTCGAAAAGCTTTTGCAAAAGAGCTACGTCTCGGGCCTTCGAGAGCATGACCTAAATCCGGTAGGCTACCCTGACATTGAAGTACTTCATTTTCAAGAGGGAGAGCCGCTAAAGTTTGTTGCAAAATTCGAAGTTCGACCAGAATTAGAGCTTCAACAGTACGAGAACCTACCACTTAAAAAACAAAAGTTTGAACTCGATACCAAGAAGGTTGATGAAATTCTCGAAGGCCTTCGACAAGATCGGGCACACTTGCACGAGGTTCAAGATAGAGAAGTTGCGCAAAAAGGTGATTTAGCCGTTGTTGATTTCGAAGGTAGCGTTGACGGAGCTCCACTCGAAAAGGGAGCCTCCAAAGATCATCAGTTAGAGTTAGGGGCAGGCCAATTTATACCGGGCTTTGAAGATGGCGTAATGGGTATGAAAATCGGCGAAGAAAAAACTTTAAAGCTCTTTTTTCCGTCGGATTATCATGAAGAGTCGTTAAAGGGGAAGCCCGTCGACTTTAAGGTTAAACTTAACGGACTCAAATACAAACACGCGCCTGAGCTCAATGATGAGTTCGCAAAAACATTTGGTACGGATTCCTTAGAAGATTTTAGAAAAAGAATCGAGCAGGACTATGTTGAGCGAGAAACAAAGAGAATCAAGGATGCCTTTAAAGAAGAAATTCTCACTGTTTTGGCCTCAAGAAATCCTTTAGAAGTTCCACGAGTTATGCTTCAGGAGCAAAAAACTTTGCTCATATCAGATACTTCGGAGCGCCTAAAGCGAGAAGGATTAGGGCAAGAACAAATCTCTGATTATGTTTCTAAATGGGATGAAGATTTCGGTAAAACAGCGCAAAAGATGGTTCATGTTGGGTTCCTCATTAACGCTATTGCAGATAAAGAGAACCTGGGTGCGACCGAAGACGACTTCCAAAAACGTCTAGAGGAATATCAAAAAACCACCGGCATCGAACTAGAATCCATTAGAAGCTTCTATAGCCAGTCCGAGCGAAAAGACAGGCTGATGTTTCAAATCACCGAAGACAAAGTGATCGATTTCGTCGCTTCCAAAGGCGCCGTAAGAGAAGAATAAAAACTAGAGCTTGATACTTGTGAGAGCCCTTGCATAATTTACGGCCTGTATGAGTTGGTAATCCTGGGCAAATGGGCTTTTCTCAGAAAACACATTTTCGTCAAGTTCAAGTGTCGAATCCGTGTCTTTTGCTTCATCTGCTCGTTTGGATTCTCTGTCTCCTAACAAGTGTCCCGCGATATCGCGTTCGCGAATCGCTAAGCGTTTTTGTTTCGCTTCTTTTAGAACTTTAGGGTCGTATTGCTCGACCCAGATATCAGGAACAATCCCTTCCGCCTGAATTGATCGGCCTGATGGAGTAAAGTATCTTGCGACTGTGAGTTTCATACCCGAACCGTCGCCGAGCTTTACCACCGATTGAACGCTTCCTTTGCCAAAACTACGCTGCCCTAATAGCACAGCACGCTTACCATCCTTTAAAGCACCTGCCACAATCTCACTAGCGCTTGCCGAGTACTCGTTTATAAGAACGACTATCGGGAAGTTGGAGTATGTATTTTCTTTCTGCGCAAAGGCAACTTGTCGGTCACTTCTTCCTACAGTGCTGACAATTGGACCACTTTCTAAGAACAAATCAGAGACTTCGATAGCTTGATCAAGTAGGCCGCCCGGATTGTTCCTAAGATCAAGAAGTAGCGCACGGACCTTAACCTCCTTCTCGCTCTTGGAGCTGACTTCTCGCGAAGGAGAACCGGTATCTGACTTTCCGAGCCTCATTTTATGAATTGAAGGACCACTCAGTTTACCATTTTGAAACTTTTCAATTGCGTCTCGAAGATTTTTAGCAGTTTGATCAATGAAGCTGGTAACCCTAATGAGCAGAATTCCCTCTCCGAGATCCGTAGGTTTTACTGAGGCTATTCGGATGCGATCCCGTACAATGCGAATATCAAAAGGAGCTTCAATTCCTTCGCGGCCAAGCGTTAGGGTGACGGCGACACCTTGCTTTCCTTTAAGTTTTTCTCCCAAGCGAGTGAGCGACCAACCCTTGGTGAGTTCGCCATTAACCTTAATAATCTTATCTCCTGGTTTAATGCCAGCTTTGAAAGCTGGTGTATCTTCTATGGGAGCAATTATGGTTGGAGTCTTTTCCTGGATCGCGATCTCTATGCCTATTCCGCCGAATTCCCCTGAGGTTTCATCTTCGAGTCCTTTAAAACTCTCGGGCGGCAAAAAATGCGAATGAGGATCTAGCTCTTCGAGCATGCCTGCTATGCCGCCGTAAAGAAGCTTCTCCGCCTTTACCGGTTCAACATAGTGTTGCTCGATGAGACTGAGCGCTTTCGCAAAGATCTGAAGCTTTTCGTAGCGTACTTTTAAGTCATCTTGATTGAGTCCCAATAAAACGATGGAACTAAGGCCAACTGCGGAAAATGCTAATCTTCGAGAGAGTTTTATTTGCACGGTAAACTTCCTTTTCTATTCTTAAGACAATTATTGGGCCTTGAAAGTAAAATGGCTGGGTCGTGATTCTGCCAAAGGTATCTTGTCTCTAAGTCAAACTGATACCTGCTCGAATACCAAGTGGATCTTCCGATCAAGTCTCCGGTAGCCAAGTCTTGATTCACTTGTACGTGAGTGTCAGTTACCCCATCAGCGACAACAAACCTCATTTGCCCCTCTGAGAGCACTATCGTCTTGGCGCCAAAGAACTTCGAGCTATCCTCGATCGCAACCACTCTCACGCTAGTAGGCGACTTTATGGTAATTGGTCTAGGGGCGAAAAAACTGATAGAGTTCACTTCTCCGCCGTGAAGATTCTTTTTGTAATGAAGCCTTTGAGAGCCTGTAGGAAGACCCTCCCAATGGGAGTCGGGAGCTACTTCAAAAAGCGAATCAAACTGAGAGGTGATGCTCGAAAGTATGGATGAAAAAGCCAGAGCATTTTTCTCTTTAAGAGAGGACATCTTAGTTTGCTGCAACTGCCACATCGCATGAGCTTCGCGAACTTTCGCATGAAGCTTACGTCGATCGGCTATAACATCCTTTTTGCTTTTCTCTAGTTCTGCGATTTCTTTGCTGAGCTCCTTGGCTTCAAGCTTATGCCGCTGAAGAGACTGAACAAAATTTGAAAACAAACTGCGAAAATAAGATAAGTAGAGATTGATTTTAATGAGTACGCTCTCGGAACTACCAAAAATATGAGACGTAGCAGTCCGCAACGCATCTACGAGCTGGAACTTGCCAACAAGGAAGATTCTCACAAACTGATTTATTTGAAGTGAGCTTTGTTCTACAGCCTCCACTTTCATTTTTAAGAGATCTTCTTTTTTTAAAATCTTTTTCTCTGTAGACTCTATGTGCTGCTTGAGCTGAGCAAGTTCTTCTTTTCGCTTTAACGACTCAGTCTGGGCATTCTTAATTGAAATAAGCGCCTCTCTGATGTTTACAGAAGTGCCTTTTGTTTCAGAAAACACAAAGTTAGAGATGAGATAGGTGGTGGCAAAGGCAATTACTTGGATCCTCATGTTGAAGACACTCGCTGAGAGAGATTACTCAGAAATTTAGAACTAAGAGCGGCGCGAGCCTGCGCCACGCAGAAAATACTGCCCAGCAAGAAAGAGCCGCCAACTGCTAAATAGATCGTGGTAAGGTTTTCAGCAAAAGCAGTACCGAGAGGCGTATTCACCAGAACATGGGCAGAAGCGGCAACAGTCAACGATGCCAAGAGATTAGTAACGATGCCCCCAATTACTACCCGCCGCGAAAAAATACTTCTCGTAAACGGGAAGGAGGCGCCCAGTAAAAGAAATGTTTGTATCTCCTGGATTCTGCCAAGCACAATGGACCTGACAAGTCCGCTTAGAATACTAATGGCAACTACGAGTAAAAACAGGCCAAGCACCGATGGTAGCAAAAGTACTTTCTTAGCCTCGAAAGAAGAACTTGCTTGATCTATCCACTCTCCGGGATGTCTTTTTGAAAGCTGAGTTTTGTTTTCGATGGCCTCTCGTACAGAAATGTCACCCTCTGACACGTGAGATTTTTTTTCAATCGACAAAATCGAAGGAAGGTCGGCTTCACTTAGTTGGGGGAGGCCAAGTGCCTCGCTGGGGCTCTGCCAAGCGATGACAATATTTTCCTTCCAGTGCTCTAGAGCCTTGCTTGCGTCAGACACGAGCGCCGTTTTCTGCTCAGAGGTCATCGGCTCATGCGAAATCCAGTAAATTTGGCTGACTCCGTTGCTACCAGACTGAAAAAACACTGTAGCTCCGAACGCGAAAAACATGTGCAAAATAGTAAATATCCCCAAAAGAGAGATGAATGAGGCCACAAAAGATGGATTAGACAAAGTCCTTTCCTTCATGAGAACTCCAATTGTTTTAAACTGGCGTCTCTAAAAACGGGATCCATCGTCTCGACAACCTGGCCTTCCTTTAGTCGTATCACTCGGTGAGATGTTTTCTCGAAGAGATCCCGGTCATGCGTAGCAAATAGTACGGTTGTTCCTTGAGCGTGAGCGTTCTGAAAGAGAACAAGAATTTCTTTGGCCAAGTCAGAATCGAGATTCCCGGTCGGTTCGTCGGCGATCAGAATGTTAGGCTGAAAGATGAGGGCTCTGGCAATAGAAACCCTTTGTTTTTCGCCACCGGAGAGTTGTTCGGGATAGAATTTTGCCCTTTGTTTTAAGCCAACCGAATCGAGTGCTTTAGCCACTTTTCTTTCAATCGAAAACTTATTTTCTCTTCGAATCCTCAATGGCAGGGCCACATTTTCTGCAACGGTGTATTCGTTGATGAGCCTGAAATCCTGAAAAACTATTCCAATCTGTTGGCGAATAAGGCCGAGCTTTTTAGTTTCAAGAGTTCCGAGCTGATAACTTCCGACTTCGACGCCTCCAGAAGTTGGCAAATCGAAGCCGGCAATCAGTCTAAAGAGGGTCGATTTTCCTGCGCCACTGTGACCCGTGACAAAGGCAAACTCTCCGCGGTCTAACCGGAAAGAAACGTCACGCAGAGCGTGCGTTGGGCCAGGGTAGGTTTTATAAACGTGAGAAAAAGTGATCACACTTACATTGTATCGTTGCCGCTCAGTTCCTGACCAGAGAGCAGAAGGTCCAGAATTTTTTGATGTTGTTCGCGCATGACTAGACGTAGGACTTGTGATGGAGTGCGATACCCAATATCTTCGGTGATCTGCGCGTAAGACCGCTTATATGTTCTTAGCACGGCGCCTCCGCGAAAAACCGTTGTCGCAATAAAGCCTTTGGCGGTACCCCAGTCTTCAGTTTGTACATGATATCTGATGCCATTTGAAGTGACATCTGTGTTAAACCCCTTTTCCATTGGCCCCCAAATTAAAACGACAACCGCTTCTAGGCAGAGTTATCAAAAGGTATTAGCATTGTCACGGGGGTAGTTTCTATGGCGCAATCAAATACTTTGAATGTCGTGAGGGCTATTAGCAAGAAGCAACGAACGACGGCTTTTGTGTTTGCACTTTCTCTATTTTGGGGACTGATCGCAAATGCGTATTCTTGTAAAGAAACATCTGCACAGAGCCTACCTTTTGAATATTGTTACGAATCGCTAGGCGAGAATGCTCATCAAAGCCACGTCATTTATTATTTGCATGGGATGGGCTCAGAC
Source organism: Bdellovibrionales bacterium CG10_big_fil_rev_8_21_14_0_10_45_34 (assembly GCA_002778785.1). Classification (GTDB taxonomy): domain Bacteria; phylum Bdellovibrionota; class Bdellovibrionia; order Bdellovibrionales; family 1-14-0-10-45-34; genus 1-14-0-10-45-34. Next base: position 85,390 of record PEZS01000006.1, read on the forward strand.
GCTCGAGCTGCATTTACTGGCTCAGCAAAGCCTCTGCGTGATGAACTTTTGCAAAGAAAAGATCAGGCGATGCTCGTGGGAGTCAGCTTGGGGCCGCGGTGGTTTCTCATTGAAAAGCACCCCACGCCCACCGGAAGAGTAAATACTTTGCAGATTTTCGCTGAAATCTTATTGCCCAACATAGAGCGCGAGATGGGTCTTGCTAGCGACGTCAAGCGGAGTATTGTCTCAGAATCCATGGGCGGCTTCAATGCTATTCAATTACTTACTTATTATCCAAAGCTTTGGCAGAGGGTGAGTCTTAATTGTCCGGCTATTTTTAATCTCACACCATTTTCGACTCAACAAGAGGTTAATGCCTACATTGATCGTCACAAACCCTATTCAAACGCCGAAAAAATTTGGGAATATTATCATCTGGCGAGATATCTATTTGAAAGCTTACCCGAGTGGCAGAGGCACGATCCCTTGCTCCTGGCATCGCGATTAAGCCCGCTTTCAGCCAAGCTACTCGTATCTGTTGGTGATCAAGATGACTTGGGTGTGAACGAGGGAACGCTTCAGTTTTACTTCTTGGCTCAATCAACGGGCACTCGTGCAATGTTGCAATTATTGAGTGGCGGGCACTGTGTCTTTGATTGGCAGAGCATTGCTGAGTTTGTTGGTGCCGAAAGTAGAGCACGCCCTTAGGGTTTCAGCTGAGACCGAGCAACTTGCGATAATTTTTGTTTAAGTGAGACGCAAAAGATTTGGCTCAATTTGAGAACGAGCCTATTTACGGCAATAAGTGCAGCGAACAGTGTCGCACTCTGAGATTTCGAACTTGATCGAATCAACTGGCGCCGCGAAATTTCCGATTCGTCATTGATGGGCCGTATTTTCACAACAGGAATTCTTGGGTTCCTACTTAGCACTTTTTTGCTTTCGGGTTGCTCCAAGGGTGGATCGACGACTAGCTCGGAGGTTGCCCCCGTCGTATTGAAAGAAGTGGATCCGTGCACGGCTACGACCACCTACTCGAGCGCTGTTACAGTTACGGGATCGGCTAAATACACACGAAGGGAATTTGAATCGTCCTATCTGGGAGCGACGGGAACTGCTAAAGCAATTCGCTTTGCTGAAATCAGAGTTACAGATGCAGTTGGGTCAGTCGTTCAGTGCTCACAAACTGACAGTTCGGGTGACTTCTCTTTTCAATTGCCGTTAAATAATCAGACCTACTTAGTATCTGTTAATTCCCGTGGGCTCAATAGTTCCCTTAAAGCCAGTGTCCTTAATAACCCTACCGACAATCAGTTCTATTCACTTTCTACTTCGGTCGTGGCTGATCAAGACAGAAGCGTCGGTACCTTAACCGCCGAAGGCGATTCGGCTGACGTGCTTGGTGGTGCGTTTAACATTCTGGACGTGATTGTAAGAGCGAATGAATTCTTGAGAGATAAAGTAGGTTCTTGCTCCGGCTATACGGGATGCGCGGCCTTTACGGTTGCCGACAAGGTTTCTGTATTCTGGGGCAAGGGTGTCAACCCAGCCACTTACGTGGGGGGATCAGCGTCTACTGGTTTAAGCTTTTACCTTCCTGGTAGATCTCAACTCTACATTTTGGGCGGAATTGGCGGAGACGTGGATAACACGGATACAGATCACTTTGATGACAGCGTGATAGCCCACGAGTACGGTCACTTCATAGAAGATCTCTATGCGGAAACAGACTCTCCGGGCGGAGCCCATGATGCCAACAGCATTATTGATCCGCGACTGGCGTGGGGAGAAGGTTGGGCTAATTTCTTTTCTCTGGCTGTAAATGGTAGTTCGACTTATCGAGATTCTTTTGGAAACGTTTCTGGAACTTCACGTGGCTATTACTTTAATCACAATTTAGAAAATACAACGAGAGATTACAATTCGGGCGGCACAAGTGGCGAAGGAAACTTTCGTGAGTTTGCTGTAACAAGGGCGCTGTGGGACCTCATGGATGCACCCGCTGATGCGAGCTTTCCGGGTATGTCTAATGAAGCAAGCGGGCCGCCAACTGGGAATAATTTGTATACACCGTCTTTAGAAGACGGTGTTCAAGGCAACTTTGCTGAACTGTGGGCTATCTTCTCGAACTCCTTTAAATCTTCGACCTACGCCTTTCGAGACTACGGTCTTTTTATGTATTTGTATTCCAATTTTAATAGTCCGTCTTTGACAGGCATGGCGGGCATATACACTGCTGAAAAACAAAAGAACACACGCGCAGACTACGCAGCTGGCTACACTCTTTCTGGCACAGACTGCGGCAGCGTCTCTATCTCGAGCACTGTACCTTCGGGGTCATCGGGGTACGGCTCTGCAGCAGCTGCAGCTAATCAATTTTATCGGAACGATTTTTACCTTGTCGATCACCCCGGCGGAGTTATGTCGCTCGCCTTAAGCTGGACAGGAGGACAAGATCTTGATCTCTATGTTTACGGCGAAGGGTACACCTACGGAAGCAGCTCTTCTGTTGTTGCAAAAAGTGACCGAGTTAACGGAACAGTAACGCCACCGGTGGACTATTCAGAATCGGTATCGCAAGCGATTGCCGCTGGTAAGTACTTGGTTAACGTAAATCTTTGGTCAGGATCAGGGACTGCCAGTTATAAACTTCAACTAGGGGGGCAATATGTCTGCCCGTAATCGAAGCCGTCAAATTTTAGGCATTCAAGTTACTTTGCTGGTGATTTCTTTTGCTGTCGGCGCGTGGTATGTCAGCAAAAAGAAGAGCACAAATTTCGATCTCTCTCAAAAGATCGAAAGCGGTAAGCTAGCCAGTTTGAGTACAGAATCTCAGAAGGGCCTATCCGAACTGAAGTTTCATTCCAAACCAGGCTCTGAATATTCCGTTCGCGTTTACGAGCCTTATCCCAATAATGATATCGATGATGAGGGAATGGTTGAGATCACATTACTAGCAGAGGCCATAGTGTTGGGTGAGGGTCGCCAGGTGAGCTACGTTTGGCACTTACCAGAAGAAGTCATAAACGTATCCGGCGAACTGTCGGGGACAAGACACTTACAAAACGAGAATAGTGGCAGCGAAACCTTGCGCGTTCGCGTTCCGCATGGACTCACTAAGCCCATTGTCTTTGGCTTGAATGAGAAAAATGGCACTGGTTTCTCCCAGGGTTATATCAAAGACTGGTCGACTTCTTCTGAAGAAGAAGTCTCTCTACAAAAGGTATTGTCGCCAGCACTACCGCTCGAGCCAGATCAAAAAATATTCTATTAGTGGTGTTGCGTTGGCTCGCTACACTGAGGGAGTGGGCAAAAGCTCCTAGTCCTGGGCGTAGGGCTGCTGGGGTAGGCGCTCGGCGCCCAGACTTTCGCATTTCAAATTGGCCTTCTGTCTAAAAGTAACAAAGTAAGTTGATAAGACTCGAAGATTCTCCCGATAGGTTCGATGACGAGGACTTCACAGTGAGAACACCTTTGTTTAAACTCAGCCGAGCGCTTACCTGTCTTTTAATCTTGCCGAATTGTTCGAGCCCCCAGTTTGTGGTCGACTCTGAACCAAACGGTGCCCAAGTAGTCGTAACTTCAGATTCTCACTCCCCCCAAATGATAGGTAGCACACCAATCACAACGTCCCCAAGTGCCTTTGCAAGTGGCAGCTCTTCAACAATTGTAGAGATAAAAAAGGCGGGTTTTGTTTCAAGACTAGTCCATTTACCCGAAACCACTTTTTCTCGATCTACACATATCAAGGTCAAGCTGACTGAAGATCGGGTGCCAGCAAGCTGCGAGAATCAGAATTTGGCGGTGCGAGACGTCTCTAGAGGAATTGCCAGGGCTCAATCTTTGATTGCATCAAAGAAAATGGACGAAGCAATGAACCTGCTTAAAAACCTAATTGCACGTTTTCCAGAGAATCCCGTGCTCTACGATCTCATCGGAAACATCTACTATATGCAGCGTGAACTCCAGTTAGCGTTAAGTGCTTACAAAAAATCGAATCAGATAGAGCCCGGAAACTCTGAAACAGAAAATATGATTGAGAAAATAAAGCTAATTAGTGGAGATCGATCCCCGGCTGAAGCAGGAACTTAATTCGGCAACAGGAGAAAGATAAGTGGCGTTTTTATTAGGAATTCTTTTAGCATTGACTGCTTTCGCATCGGCACTAATACATCTTGGGCAATCTGCTTCTTCCTATTTCGATTTTGTAGCCTGCACTGTAGTTCTCGGCGGTACGGTGGCAGTTTCGATAATGGTTTTGCCTTGGCAACAGCGCGCGGAAATGATCGAGAAATTCAAGTTCGCATTAGGAAGCTCCAAGTTCAATATTAATCAGACCTATATGGACGTGTTGGAAGCGGTTCGGGCCTTACAAGCGGGCAAAGTTCTATCATTTGAAAAGGGGAGCGACCTTGCACAGCGAGTTCTCTCAACCGCTTTTGAACTAAGGTCGTTGGGGTTTTCAAACGAAGAGATAAAAAACATCCTTTCTCAAATGATTGTGCAAAAGGCACAGAGAGGAAAAAGAATTGCAGATTCCATAAAGGGACTGAGCAAGTATCCGCCGGCATTTGGGCTTGTAGGAACAGTTCTAGGATTAGTTAATTTGATGAGGTCACTGTCCGATGGTCTAACTCCAGCCGAAACGGGAGTGGAGATGGCAGTGGCACTTATTGCCACATTTTACGGACTGCTTGTTGCAAACTTAGTAGTGAATCCCTTAGGCGAGATCATATCAAAAAACAACGGTATGGAGATTCGCTGCGCTGAAATGGCTTTGCGTGGTGCTCTGCTCGGAATGACGGAAACTTCTTTCTTGAAAGCCCGTGAACTTCTTCGAGTTTACTTATCAGACGCCGCAGCTGAAAACTACGACAGATCAGGGGCTCAGGTTGTAGAAGGAGCTGCATGAGTACGAATATGGATCTTATTGAATTCGAAGAGTCTTCTGCCGAGGAGCCTGACTCTGAAGGCACTTGGGCGATCAGTTACGGTGACATGATCACTTTGCTTTTAGGGTTTTTCGTGTTGTTTTTTTCCTTTGACCCTAGCCAAACAAAACAAGCAGGTGTCACTCAAGCAATTATCCAGGCAATCAGTACAAATGTAGAAAAGAATTCGAGCGAAAGGTCTCCAGCGGCGCTATCAAAGTTTTCTAGTTCCCGCGAAGGAATCGACGAAGTTACTATTGAAAAACTGGGTGCCAAGGCATATCAAGTGGGCGCTAAAGTGCTTGTAGAGTTTCCAGGCGTATCTTTTTTCGACTCAGGTGAAACAAGTTTAACACTTCAAGGTAGAGCAGCCCTTGAAAAATTTGTTGTGAAATACCTGCCGTATGCGGGAGGCCATAATTTATCAATCATGGCCTATACAGATCCCAAGCCAGTCATCGCGAGCGCAAAGAGGAAATTTCAAGATAACTTGGAACTGTCGGCACTGCGCTCGGTCAGTGCGATGAGGCGACTCCAACATTCAGGTCTACCCTTAGATACAATGAGAATTTCAGGCTACGGCGTCAGCGAGTTTAATGAGAGTGAAAAGGGGCAGCTTCCGGAACATCTTAAGAAGTCGGATCTCCACGCACTTCATCGAAAAGTATTACTTGTGATTTCGCCGAGAGGTACAATATGAAATTGATCCATCTAATTTTAACTTGTGTGGCTTTTAGTAGCGTCGGATTCGCTCAAGCACAAAAACATCCAAGAGTACTCGAGTTAGAAGAGAAACTGACAAAAGATGCGATGACCTATCTTAAGGGCAGGTTTCCGAGCTCCCCTTTTTTGGCAATTGTTCGGGTTGATCCGCTCCATAGGAGCACGTCGGAGACATCAAGAGGTGAAAGACTCCCGTATCTCGACCTCCAAGAAACTGAAATTACGGATGAGTGGGATGATCCTTCGTTAAGCATGCATGAGTTGCTGCGTAGGACAACGAAGGTTGAAGTTAAAGTGGAACTTCCAAAGGAGCTTTCTGAAGACAGATCCAATGAAGTTAAGGAAAATTTGATTTCATTACTTAGTCTTACGCCAGCAAGAGATGATATAGTCATCATCCGCCGCGACTGGGAGACGACGGGGAACTACTGGCTACAGGTTAGCTTTGCGATCGGCGGTTTACTTCTGTTTTTGATTGGTCTTTATTTCATCCTAAGGGCCTCTACATCAAGGATTGCCGATGCCGTCGTAAATATGAAGCCTAGTGGTAGTGGTGCCGGCTCAAATCTAGCGGGCGCGGCAATGCACAACATGGTAGATCATACTTCGGCACGTTCGGGAGTTCAGGATTTGAATTTTTCCGATCCCATTCGAATTCGGGAAATGACTGGAGAGATTGTAGGGGCTCTAAGCAAAGATTCCCACTTCCCAAATTTTGAAGCCATGGTCGAACTTGACGGCTTTTGTGAAAAAGACCAGCGTGCCTTTGGGGCGCTGATAAAGGAATTCCCTATCGAACTCAGAGAAAAACTTTTTTCTCTGAGTTATTCGGAGAAGTGGTTCGAGGCTCTAACAAATCCGGGTGATTTAAATCAGCAGGCACTTTCGTTACTTTTAAGGATTCATCGTCTTGAGAAAAGCACGAAAACAAATCCCCAATGGGAAAGACTATTGATTCAGGCGTGGAGACTTGACGAAAGGCGCTCGGAATTTTTTGCAAAAATGCATGAAACTGAAGCATTTGCAATTCTAAGATCCCTGCCAAATTCCATAGCACTTCCGATTGCAAGAGATGTGTTCCCTGGTAAATGGGGATTCCTGCTCGATCTGGAGTCAACGGTAGAGAGAATAAAAGAACAACGTATTGTGGAGCTTATCGAAATAGCAATAGCATTGAAGTCGCCGCGCGATTTTTCTCAGGTCACCAGGTATAGAAAAGATCGAGATCTCTTAAAGTTCTTAGATACAGCCGAAGTTCACGAAGAAAAAGAAGTGTACCGTGCCTTACGTAAAGACTCTATTGTTCATCAATTGCGCCCCCCTTTCTTTAAGGTACTGGAGGAGCAGACTGCTGAAATAGGGGAATTTGTCGCGAATGTTCCAGTTTCTGATTGGGCGATGGCGTTGTTTAACGTTTCTAAAGCAGAACGAAAAAACGTGGAGGCAATCTTTAATGAAAAACAGCGATTGTTTTTTGTCGAGAACCTCAAATCCTTCGATGGCGTCCCTCCCAATAAAGATCTCGTCGGTAAGAAGCGGGCTAGCATTGCAAAATTTTTCAAGGATTGGAAAGAGATACTCGATAAAACAAAGGGCGAAGTCCAAAATGACGACAAGAGCACAGAAACTCTCGCGGCTTAAAAGTCCATTTCTTCAGGTTATGGGTATAGTCCTGGGATTGTCTCTGGTCACTATGACCCACGCGAAGGGAAAGCTTCACCTTGGCGCAGGAGCCTTCAGCTTGAATGCTTCCACGCCCTCAAGGTCAAAGACGATCAGTGGCCCGGGCTCCTACAGTGTCTCTTATCTTCATCCCTTATTTAGGAAACTGATGTTAGAGGCAGGATATTCAGTAATTATGTCTGAAGGAATTTCTGGAGATATGGGTTTCGGACTTGATATAGGATTAACATTCTATCCACTGACAGAAAGTCAGGAATTCGGAATAGAAGAAGACAATGTGAAAGTGAAAATCGATGAAATCTGGAGGCCATTCCTTTCTGGATACTTTCATCAAAGACAGTTTCAGTCTGTTTCAAGCAGCTATGCCGGATTCGGTTTTGGCGCGGGAATAGAAAGACTGTTTAATGAAAAATATGGCTTATTGGTGAAAGCCCGTTACCAAATTTTGGCGGGCCCGCAGTCTTCGAGCGCGAGCAATATAGATTTCTTAATTGGTTTGATGGTGAAGCTATGAATGCAAAAGTCCTTCATTCCATATCTCGATCGTTTGTAGTTCCACTTTTGGTGGGCCTGGTTTTGGCCTCTTGCAAATCGGGTGGCGGCGGTGGGGAGTCGGCCTTTAGCTTTCTAGAGCCTGAAGTTCCGCTTCAGAATCAAGATGGCACAATTAAAATTGAAAGTGCCTCCCCCGTGGAGAGTCCTGTAGTTATTGTTGGATCTGCTTCCACAAACTTCGGAATAGTTGTCAACTCAGAGGCGGGTAATTCCGTGAGTTTTAAGTGGTCGCTAGCAGGTACTCAGGTCGCGAGTACGAGCGTTCCCTTTTACTCATTACAGGGCGATCTCGCCTACCCTGGAGTTCAAACTCTCTCAGTAACTGCGACTAACTCGGTAAGCACTGCCACGCATGAGTTTATAATTCGAAAGAACTCCCCACCAAGGTTATCCTTCTTACAGCCTTCTCAAAGTGGCGGTTCAGTCGCCTGTGGCTCGGGTTCTTTGAATATGTCGGCCACCGGGACAGATGCTGACTCAGATAGTCTGACTTTCACATGGAAGCTGAATGGGGCAATTTCACCAAGCACACTTCCGGCAACTACGCTTGCAAATTCGTCGTCAGCGACATTTTCGCCAACCTGTGCACTTAGCGGAAGCCATACAATATCTCTGGAGGTAAGCGATGGATACGAAGCTACAACCTACTCTTGGGTAGTCAGTGTTGCGGATCCTACGGTCGCAAACATAAGTTCGTACTCACCCACGGCAGCGACAATCATTATCCCTAGCACCGGTAATCAAAGTTTTAGCGTCGCCGCGACCGGAAAGGCTCCTTTGTCGTATAGCTGGAAGTTGAACGGCACATCTATACCGTCAGCAACGACATCCATTCTAAATTTGGCAGCCTCGAGTCTGACGAACGGACCTCATACACTTGTTGTTACAGTCTCTGATAGCGATAGTTCAGATAGTCACACATTCAGCATTGTAAAGAACTCTCCTCCAGTCATTTCAAACGCGAATCCAGCTTTATCGACGCTCAACACCAACTTCCAGACGCTCAAAACTTTTCGTGTCGATGTGACCGATGCCAATTCTGATGCACTCACCTACACTTGGACTCTGGACGGAATCAATCACGGAAGTCTTTCAGCCAGCACTCCGGCGGGAGGAGCACAGGTCATATTTTCGCCGACCATAGGGCTCGTGGGGAGCCATACTATTCAGTTAGTGGCGAGTGATGGTGTTGAGACTGCGTCCCAAACTTGGACTGTCAATGTTAACTTCTTTAGCAATGCGTGTAACGATCTTGCTGCTGGGCAAATCTGCACTCTTGTTGGCAAAGCGGGATTGGGCGATGGCGGCAACCCACAAAGCAGCTCGGATCGTGTAGTTTTCCAGGCAACTCAGGTCGCTCGTGATGGTTCAACAGGATACTTTTTTTCAGACGCTGTGAATGATTTGATTTGGTATTACAACATTTCTGGAGCAGCAGTCACTAGGCTTGGAATTTCTATTCCTCCAGCGGCAGCTAAGATTGTTGTGGGCACTGGTGCAGACGGCGCAGGTAGCGACGGGCAGACGAACACGAACTTCAAAATAGCTCAACCGCAGGCAATTGTGTGGGACGCTGCAAACTCTCGCCTGTTTCTGGCAGACTATCTCAACAATCGTGTCGTCATGTTTGACTCAGCTGGGGTTGGTCGAAGAGTTTTCGGCAACGGAAGCAATGGTAACAATCAGGCAAATCACACTGATGGGGCAGCTGCCACGACTCATGCCTGCTACCGACCAACAGGTTTGGCGTTAGATTCTGTAAGAGAACGCCTGTATGTTGCGTGCAATGAGCATCATTACATTAAGTATGTTGATATTAGTGCCGCCGATCTAGAAGACTGGACGGCAACAGTTTTACTCGGAAGAAAAAACGGATCGGGCACAATCTCAGGGGGCAGTGAGGACGGTGTTATTGGTACTTCAGGTTCAGCAGCAAGAGCAAATAGACCGTGGGATATCACTCTTGATCATCAGGGCAATCTTTACTTTTCGGAGTATGCTGGATGCCGTGTGCGGGTTATCAATCTTAGCGGGGCAGGGAAAACCTATTTTGGCGGAGATGTCTCTGTAAGTGACGGCAGAGTAGGGAGTCTCTTTGGTGTTTATAACAGTTGCGATACAACTCTCGGAGCAAGAACGTCTCTGAAACTAAATAGACCTCGAGGAGTCGCTCTTCATCTGGACGGCTCTACACTCAAGGGATTTTTTGTTGCGAGTACGGATCACCACCGCGTTCTATACATCAACCAGTCTGGGGCAACTGCGCAGTACGGCTCAAAGCAAGTACTCGATAAGCAGGGTCAAAATATATTTGGAAATGGTACGGCAGATTACAACGGCCATGGGCTTTCTGGTTCTTTAACTTATGTCTCCTCACCAATGGGTATTGATTATGACTCGGCAGGTTCGCGCTTGATAGTGGCAGATACGGGCAACTTTCGCCTAAGGGGGCTAGATATCAGTGTTCCTAACGGAATAGTATCTCAAATTGCAAAAGGAGTTTCTAAAGCTGGATTTAGCGGTGATGCGGATCAAGCGGCAACCGCGGTTGAAATGAGTCAACCTTCAATGATGAGTGTTGATCGCGCCAATAATCTTATGTACTTCGGTGATGCCGGTAACGGGCGTATCAAGACAGTTGACTTATCAACGGGTCTCGTCAAAACCGCGCTGGGTGGCGGTATTGGTAACGCCACAGTAGAGAACGAAACTCCGCTTGCTGTCTTGAGTCGGGCTATTCGGGGAATTGCTCTTGTAGGAAGCGATCTCTTATACGCAGATCGCAACAACAACAACTGCATGGTGAGATTTTGGAATCGATCAGGCGCTGATAAGGTCGAGTTCAATTCACTTGTAGAAAACAACCGAGTCAGGACAGTTCTGGGCTCCTATGGTGGCTGCACCGGATGGGTGGCCGGAAATGAAGGAGCACAAGCGAACTCCGTTACTTTGGATGATTTTGAAGGTATGGCCGTACGCTCTGGAGAATTGATTGCAGTGCTTTCGGTAAACCACTGCCTGGTAAAAGTTGCACCTGGAGGAACCCTAAGTTCTTTTGTAGGTAAATGCGGTACGGCCGCAAATGTGGACGGAGACATCTCATCGGGTCTTGTGCGTTTGAGATCACCAGTTGGATTGAACGAAGATCCGAGGATTGCGGGAAACTACTTTATAGTAGACGCCTCGGATCAAGGTACCAGCTACATAAAGTACCTAAATCTTTCCAGCTCCAATGTGACGATAGCTAGTAGTAGCGTGCCGCCCAATCAGATTATGACTGTGATAACAACGGCGGGATACTCGACAGGAGTGGCGGCTTTTGACAACCAGATCTGTTACACGAGCGGACAGCCTGGGAGCGGCGCCAACGGTGCTCACCACGTTATTTGCATTAATAGGGACGACTCTCTTGGCAATACAACAATGCGTGCTGGACCAGCGATGGGGCCCATCCGCGGAGGTAACCAGTTATCAACAAACCACGAAGGGATATCTGCTTCAAGTGCCCTTATGTTTGCTCCGTATGGGTTAGACTTTGACAACAGCGGCAATCTTTACATCACCGAACAAAGTAACCACGTCATTCGAAAAGTGAAACGCTGGTGGTAATAAAATTTCGTAGTTAGTGGACTTCAATCACAATTTCGGGATCAAACTCAGCACGCAAAATTCCTTCGATGGCTTCCATGGTCGCAGACGTAGAACTCGGGCAGGTGCCGCAAGCGCCTTCGTAGCGCACACGTAAGATCTTTCCATCCAACTCAAGAACTTGAATGTCACCACCATCACCTTGTAAGCCAGGGCGAACAGTCCTGTCCAAAATTTCTTCTATCTTTTGATGCTCGGGGGAGAGGCTTTGGCGCCGAGCTATCTCATCAAGCTTTTCGCCAAAGTTAGGGTTGTGAACGGGCATGCGTGTTTCAATAACGGCCCTTACATTAAATTCAAGATCTTCCCACGCGACCAGTGAATTTTTGGTGACGGTAATAACATTCTCAAAAAAATGTATCTGCTCGATCCCGTTAAGATTTAACAAATCTTTTGCCAGCACGCTCTCCGCCGGCACATCCCCTTGGACGAATGTGGCCTTTCCACTTGTTTTAACATCTTGGCTTAAAATGAACTTCAATGCTTCAGGATTTGGCGTTGGTTGAACGTAAATCTGAACGGGAATATTCTTCATCTTCTCCTCACGAGAATTTTTAAGTGTTGCTTCATCATGGTGATCAACTGTTTGAGAGTCCATTTGTGTTACCCCAGCATCCTTTGAGCCTTTTGCAGTCCGTAAATGAGTCGATCAACATCTTCATGGTTGTTGTAAAGAGCAAATGACGCACGTAAAGTGCCTGTCACACCGAGTCTTTTCATAAGTGGCTGAGTGCAATGATGGCCAGAGCGCACGGCTATCCCTAATTGATCGAGAATCATAGCGACATCTTGATGATGGTGTCGATCGAGAACAAATGAAAAAATCGCAGTACGGTCAGGGTGTGTGCCAAGAATTCTAAGCCCTTCCACTTGATTCAATCTCTCAAAAGCATATTGGGTAATGTCGCGATCGTGGGCCTGAATCTCATCCCATCCCGTCTCGTCGATGTAATTAAGGGCCTCTGCGAGGCCCAACGCACCTACAATGTGCGGAGTGCCGGCTTCAAATCTGTGCGGCGAATCCAAATATGTTGCCCGCGTTTCGTTAACATCCGAAATCATGGACCCGCCACCCATAAAGGGAGGCATGCTGTTTAGGAGCTCTCTTCTTCCCCAAAGTACTCCAATTCCACTGGGACCAAAAGTTTTGTGCGCAGAAAAGGCCAAGAAGTCGACTCCGAGTTTTGCAACGTCCGTAGGTGCATGCGCAGTAGACTGTGCAGCGTCGACCAACAGAGGGACGTTTTTTGATTTACAAATATTAGCAACTTGGGTGACGGGTACGTTGATTCCTAAGGTGTTGGATGTTGCTGTGACGGACACTAGCAGCGTGTTTTCGTCTATAAGCGACTGGAGATGTTCCAAGTTGAGGTTTCCTTCATCAAAGATTTCTGCAAATCGAACTTCGAGCCCAGCTCGTTCTTTCAACAATAGCCAGGGAACAATATTCGAGTGGTGCTCTAGTTTTGTAATAACTACGTTAGATTTGCCGCCATCTTGAATCTTGGGGGCAACATAAGAATGTGCCACAAGATTTATTGATTCCGTTGTCCCGCGTGTAAAGACAATTTCATCTGGGTTTGCTGCTCGCAAAAATTGGGCAACTTTTGAGCGCGCGCTTTCGAAGTTGGTCGTTGCCTCGTTACTTAGGCCGTGAATTCCTCGATGCACATTTGAAACTTCATTTTCGTAAGCGCGATGGATCCGCTCTATGACGACCTTTGGTTTAAAGGAAGTTGCAGCACTATCGAGGTAAGTCAGAAGCTGACCGTTAATTTGTCGCTTTAAATTTGGAAAATCGTCCCTGTAGGATTTCATCACGTAGGCCCTCCCTCCTTGGGAATTTCAAAAAATTGACTCGAGCAACCTGCCTCTAACAATTTAAAGTTTGCCGTCTCGTGACTAAGTTTTTCGATCGACACTTCGCGCAGAACAAGACTCTTGAGAAGCTCGGTGACTTCGAGCGTATAACCGTGAAGTAGCATCTGAAGAGCTTCGGGCCGAGAGATTCCACGGCTCTCTAGATAAAAAAGCTCCTCAGGGTTCATGCTACCAGTGGCACTTCCATGAGAGGCCTTAACATCATCACACAATATATGAAGCTCCGGAATAGAGTTGGCCTCAGCGCGCTCCGAAAGTACGAGGTTTTTTGAGCTCTGATAGGCCTCACATTTGATTGCCTTTTGCGCAATATGAATCTTGCCCCTGAAGAAGCTGCGCCCCTCGTCAGAAACGACCGCCTTAAATAGCTGCCGACTCGTCGTGCTTCCACTGCTGTGTTTAATGTCGACGTGCAAATCATGGGAGGTCTTTGCCTGAGAGAGAGTTATCCCGCCCATATGACAGCTGGCGTACGGCTCGAGAAGCTCACTTGCCAATAGCGTTCGCACACGTGACGTTGAAGATGTCAACTGCACGTAGTTCCAATGGGAGTTCAGGTGCTGGAAGGCTGAAAAGCTAATGTAACTTTGAGAGTTCGACTCTAAAGAATTAGATACCAACACTTCGAGTTCAGAATTTTTCTCAGTAACAACTATAGCGTGGCAGTTGAGAAATCCAGGGTTTCCAATGATTTCTATATGCAAGCTGGAGCGAGAATCTTCTTCGGCGAAAATGAAGAACTGAAGCATCGAAGGACGCTCAGCATGAGAAACAATTTCTAACTTTAGCGGCTTCTGGCTTTGTCGATTTTTAGGAAGAATAAGGCATCGTGATTTTAAAGCAAATGTATCTGCTAAAGACTGCAATGAATCCCGCTGTCTCGCTGCATTCTTTTCTATGTAATAAGTTAGCTTTAGTAGCTGCTCCTCTGAAAGCATTTCTGCGGTATTAAAAACAACATCCTGATCATCAGATGTGAGACCAATAGAGGCCGCCTCAAAAGAACTCGAATGTAGTCTTAAGTCAGAAAAGGAAAGATATCGCCATAGCTCCTCTTTTCTGGTGGGAGGTCCAAACTTGTTGAACCGCTCCTCCGAAGCGTTGGCAATTTCTCTGAGACCTTCTGCGCCGTCCAAGCTCATGTTAACAGGGCCTCTTGTTGGGGTGCGTTTTCTAACCAGTCGTAGCCGGTCTTTTCAAGTTCGGCGGCGAGAGATTTATCTCCTGAGCGCACAATCCTACCTTTGTAAAGAACGTGCACAAAGTCAGGTTTGATATGTTCGAGAAGTCTTTGATAATGAGTTACCAAAATGATGGCGTTGCTTTTTGTTCGTAAGCCATTAACTCCATTGGCAACAACCTTAAGTGCGTCTATGTCTAAACCAGAGTCAGTTTCATCCAATATCGCTAATCGCGGTTGAAGTACGGCCATTTGAAGTATTTCATTCTTCTTCTTTTCGCCGCCTGAAAACCCTTGATTAACAAATCGATCAAAAAACTTTTGATCAATTCCGACGATCTGGCTTTTCTTTTCTAAGAGGGCGCGGAAACTTTCGCGGTCGGCTTCGGCCGCGCCGTTGTGTTTGCAAATGGCATTATAGCTAGAGTGCAGAAGCGAAAAATTTGTAACTCCTGGAATTTCCGTTGGGTACTGGTATGCTAAAAAAACTCCTTCGCGAGCCCGTTCAAATGGTTCCAGGTCCAAAAGGTTTTTCTTTCGAAAGTTAACTTCGTAGTGAATTGACCCGCCGGTTACTTTATAGTCCGGGTGGCCAGCGATAACTTTAGATAAGGTGCTTTTGCCAGAACCATTAGGCCCCATAATCGCATGCACTTCCCCGGCTTTTACTTCTAAAGAAAGGCCTTTTAAAATTTCGGTGCCTTCAACCGAAGCATGCAGGTGTTCAATTTGTAACATTGATTCTCCTAACCGACACTGTTTTCAAGTTTCAATTCTAATAGCTTCACGGCTTCAACAGAAAACTCTAAAGGAAGCTGTTCAATCACTTCGGCACAAAAACCATGAATCAAAAGAGACACGGCGCCTTCGGTATCGATGCCTCGAGACTGCAAGTAAAAAAGCTGATCTGCACTTATCTTCGAAGTTGTGGCCTCGTGTTCAACCGTCGCCGTTGGATTTTTTACTTCAATATACGGTATTGTATTTGCTGAACATTGATCTTCTACCAACATCGAATCACACTGAGAAAAGTTGCGGGCCCCTTTGGCTGAAGGCATGATTTTCACAAGGCCTCGATAAGTGTTCATAGACTGGTCGGCTGAAATACCTTTTGAAATAATGCGGCTCTTTGTGTTCTTTCCTATGTGAATCATCTTAGTGCCCGTATCCGCCTGCATCCGACCGTTTGTAAGGGCTACCGAGTAGAACGCTCCTTCAGAGTTTTCGCCCTTAAGGATGCAGCTTGGGTACTTCCAAGTGATAGAAGATCCTGCTTCAACTTGCGTCCATGAAATCTTGGAATTAATGCCATCGCAGCGGCCGCGTTTTGTCACAAAGTTGTAGACGCCCCCAACCCCTTCGGCATCCCCGGCGTACCAGTTCTGAACCGTGGAGTATTTAATTTCTGCGCGGTCTTTTGCTATGAGTTCGACAACCGCAGCATGAAGCTGATTCGAGTCAAACTGAGGTGCTGTGCAGCCTTCAAGATAATTAACGTAGCTATCATCTTCGGCAACAATAAGAGTTCTTTCAAACTGACCTGACTCTTTGTTGTTTATTCTAAAGTAAGTAGAAAGGTCTATCGGGCATCTTACTCCTTTAGGGATGTAACAAAAAGATCCATCCGAAAAGACGGCCGCATTTAGAGCGGCAAAGTAGTTGTCAGTGTAGGGCACTACGGAGCCAAGATATTTCTCTATAAGTTCGGGATGCGTTTTTACAGCCTCTGAGAATGAGCAAAAAACAATTCCCAATTCATTCAAGACTTCCATATTGGTGGTGCCGACGGATACGCTATCAAAAACGACGTCGATCGCAATTCCGGAAATTCGCTTTTGCTCCGTTAACGGTATACCGAGCTTCTCGAAGGTTCTCAAAAGCTCGGGGTCGAGCTCGTCGAGTGACTTTGGTTTTTCGGCATTCTGTTTAGGTGCGGAATAGTATTGAACGCTTTGATAATCAATCGCTGGGTAATGGACGCTAGACCAAGTAGGTTCCGTCATAGTGAGCCAGTGCCGAAATGCTCTCAAACGATAGTTCAGTAAGAATTCGGGCTCTTGTTTTCTCAGAGATATCTCACGAACAATGCCTTCATTAAGGCCCTTGGGAAAGTCTTCCGTTTTAACATCGCTTACGAAACCGTATTTGTATTCGGACTTTTTGAGTTCAACAGTACTAGACTTCATCGCAGCACCTCTGCAGCGTTACTACTTTCGACGTTAAAAGACGTGGAAAAATTGGGCTTACCTAAATAACTCTCGGAGGAGCTGTCGGCAACAAGGTCGCTCACTAGAATAGTTTCATAAAAATCTATTATCCTGCGATTTAGACGTGTGATTGGGGCTTTAATATTGCAGTTAGATTCGAGATTGCAGGGGGTCTGTGACTTTCCGCTCTGCAAACAGCGAGCAATATCAACGGGACCTACGACAATCTCAGAAAGTTCGCGTAAGTTAATATCTTCAAGGCTACGGCAAAGTCTGTACCCACCCTTCATTCCGTGCTCTGAAACTAAAATGCCTCTGTGAGTTAAGCTTTGAAGAACTTTCGACAATACATCAAAAGAGAGCCCATGCCCTTCGGCAATCTCTTTGGCGGAGACTAAACGGTTGGAGGTTTGAATGCGCCCCTCCGCTACGAACTTAATGGCGATCAGCGCATACTCGAGTTTCCTGTTAAGCTTCAACATAACGGGTTTTGGCTCCTTAAGACCCTTGTAGTTGAAAGCGAATTGAAAGTCTAGAAAATATAAGACTAAAATAGTCTATTTTCTAATTTATTGAAATATGGACGCTTTTGTAGAACAATCGCGTTTTCTCCACTCACTTTGCCAGGCCTTTTGAGTGTAGATCGACGCCTGTTGGGGAATCTTTTTGAGACTATTTAAATCGATCTTAGCCGTCTTTATATTGTTGGCAGCATTATGGGGGGCACTCTTTTCAGTCTCGGAGATGCGCCTCTCAGAAAAGCTGGGCGAGGTCACCGCAAAGGCCGCAGAAAAAGCCACAGAGAAAGCCACAGAGAAAAACCCAGACACGATCTCGCCACCAAAGTCTGAGAGGGGTTTTTATTCAAAAGCAGAGAAGAGTTCAGCGGAGCCTAGATGGGTTGCGATGGGGCCGGCAGAACTATCCGTTTGGCCTTCGCAGACGAAGGTCCAGTACGAATCTGTGCTAGAGGCCGATCCCCAGGCCATATTGTATGCGAGAGTTAGAACAACAAGCGATGGTGTGCCGGTTTTGTTTGCTCCTGACTCCTTGGAGGCAATTTCCGGCAAAAAAGAATTCGTTTTCAATTACGATTATGAGGAATTTCGGCAGCAGCCGGGCTTAAGTACAATTCTGACTGTGGAGGAGTTCAACGAGATCTTTGGCGCATCCGAAGCTGTTTTTGAGTTAATGGATTCTCATCTTCAAACCCTAAAGCTTCTCGAATCGGTTTTAGCGAAGCGTCACTCAGACGTGCGTTTTTGGGTAACTTCTCCACATGCGCGAACCGCAGAAGAAGTTTCACATACGCTGGGGCCGTCGAAGTTGGTCATTCCAACCGACAAGCTTAAGTTACTGAGGATGTTAGACACTCTCATGCTGAGCGGCCTACTGAATATTGAGGGGTACGCGATCACCTCGCCGCTTCGAGAAGGAAAAGTTCAATTGGTAACAGATTCTGTTTTAAGCTCGCTAGCTCGTCGAGGCATAGCATGGTGGGCAAGGGTAGATTCGAATGCAGAATATGAAACGGCGCGAGATCTCGGCGCCAAGGCCATTATGTCTCGAGAAAAGTTTGGCAATTTAGCGAAATAACTTCGCCTCCTCTTTTGCGACAACGAGCAACGCAGCAATTCATTTTGTTGCGTCTGCAGAGTAGTTTGGACGAAATGGCAACAGTTCTCAGAATCGCACTTGAAAGTCTTTCCTACAGACAATAGCCTAGAGAGCATGAATAAAGCACAAATGGCCATGGACTACTCAGTTTGGGATTCCCTGCTTCACGCAAGTCTCGTTGTACAATTAACTTTGCTAACACTTGCGATTATGTCAGTGATTTCTTGGGCAATATTTTTTGCTAAAAGAAAACAATTGGATACTGCCGAAGAAGGAAACACGCTATTTTCTGACTTGTTTTGGAAGGCCCGATCCTTAGATGAAGTTGACGAAAAAGCGGATCGATTTGCTACGAGTCCGATTGCAAAGATGTTCAAATCTGGCTTTAGCGAGTTGAATCGTCTTGCGGATTCAAAAGGGGATTCTACCAAGACATCTGTACCTAAGTTAACTGGCTCAGACAACGTGGCACGTGCGCTCACAAGATCAATGGATATTGAAATTTCTAATTTAGAAAAGCGCCTAAGTTTTCTGGCGACGACTGGAAGCACGGCCCCTTTTATTGGTTTGTTTGGAACCGTTTGGGGAATCATGTCTGCGTTTCACAATATTGGAAAGACCGGAGCCGCCAGTCTGGCAGTTGTGGCACCGGGAATTTCTGAAGCGTTGGTGGCTACGGCAATTGGACTCGCGGCAGCCATTCCGGCCGTGGTGACGTACAACCATTTCGTAGCGCGGCTGAAAAGAATTGAGCTTCAAATGTCTAATTTTTCTTCTGACTTTCAAAACATTGTTCGCCGTAATTTCTTTGTGGACGAGAAGTAAGCGATGGGAATGAGTGCTTCAGGAGGCGGAAAATCCAGAGTGACTATCAACGAGATCAACGTGACTCCTCTCGTAGATGTCATGCTTGTTTTGTTGATTATTTTTATGGTCACGGCTCCGATGATGCAGCAGGGGATTGAAGTAGATCTTCCAGAAACAGCGAATACGGGCGTGACTGTTAACGATGAACCGTTTGTGCTTGTTGTGCAAAGTAACGGACGGATCCTTGCCGGTGAAGCTCACATAGAGATCGGGCAGCTCCGAAAAAAGCTTGCGGCTATATTTGCCACAAGAAAAAATAAGCAGGTTTACCTTCAAGCTGATCGTAAAGTTGACTATGGCGTAGTGGCAGAAGTGATGGGCGAAATTAAGTCTGCCGGGATTTCACAGATTGGACTCATCACACTTCCGAAGACAGATTTATAAGGACCAACTAAAAGGCGCAGGAGAAATGCCATTGTCACAATCTTCACCTCTAGCTACTGAGCACGGGGATGAAAAGTTTCAAAAGTATATTGGTTACTCCTTGATTTTTCACGGACTTGTCGTTTTGCTGTTCACTGCTCGGGCTCTCGTGTTTCCAAGTGACGATATAATCCTGCATCCCTCCATTCGAGTCGACATTGTTGATTTGCCAGACAAGTTGACTCCACAAGTGAAGATTGCGGAAGCTCCGCAACCTTTGACAGAACAAGCGCCGGCCCCAGTGCCGCCAAAGCCGGTGCCAGAAGTAAAGAAAGTAGAAGTACCAAAGAAAGTAGTGTCTAAGCAGAAAGAAATCTCAGAAACTGAGGCTGCACTACAAAGATTAAAGGCATTGGAGTCGATTGAGAATGAAGTCAAATCTGTCAACAAACCTAAAGCTGTGCAGGCGAAGGGCCAAACGCTGAGCAAAGGTAATCAGCTGAAAGGGCTCGCTAAGCTTGAGCATGATCAATATATTTCTGATTTAGAATCCCATATTAAATCAAACTGGGTGCTCCCGGAGTGGATGGCAAAAAGTGCCTACAAATGCATATTAAGAGCAAAGTTTAATTTTCGTGGCTTCGTTACCGAAGTGGGAGTGGTGGAGTCTTCAGGAGACTCTCAGTTCGATCAGTATGCAATTAAGGCTGTGGAGGCTTCAAATCCATTTCCGGTGCCGCCCGATGACTTGAAAGATTTGTTTAACGCACGAGGAGTGACTCTGTCGTTTCCCTGAATGAATTGGTAGTTCCGAGAAGAGGCGAGTAGATCTGTGGTCATAAAAATAGAAAGATGGCGAAAGGTCTTAATTTTTGTGCCACAAAAATGGAAGAATTTAGCCAGCGAAATTGGTAGTTAGATAAAGTGAATGTCAGTAGAGTGAGCGATAGAGCAGTTTTTTAACAGGGGGATTCAGTGAATTTTAATATTTTTAATAGCCTAGGGTCTGCGGCCCATTCCTTTTATTGCATACTCGAATTATTTAGGACGAAATGCCAACGGCCCGCACTTATAGCTCTTTCAACTATCGTGAGCGTTGCAGCTCTACCCATTGCAGGGCAGGCTGCGGATGTTTACATTAACGTTGGAGAGGCAAACTTCAAAAAAAGCTTAATGGCCCTTCCTGAGTGCAAATACTTAGGCGCCGCCGAAAAACCGTCGTCGGCTAAATCTATCAGTTTGGATCTCTCAAGTACGCTTCTCAACGATTTAGATTCGACAGGTTACTTTCAATTTGTAAAACAAGATGCTTACCTGGAGGACCCAGAAAAAGTGGGTCTTAAGCCAGCTCCTGGTGAAAGCAACGGTTTTAAGTATGAAAACTGGTCAAAAATCGGCACAGAATTTTTGATACGCTGTGGGTTTAGCGTGATAAAGGGGCAGATTACTTTGAAGGCTTTTCTTTATGACGTGAAAAAAGCCAAATCTATTGTGGCGAAGGAGTATTCCGGGCCAGAGGATAAAGTTCGAAAAGTGGCTCACACTTTTGCGAATGATGTGGTGGAAGGGCTTACCGGGAAGCCAGGATATTTCTTAACCCGAATTGTTGTTGGCTCAGACCGCGGCGGAAACAGCTGGAAAGAAATTTACATAATGGATTGGGATGCCAAAAACCCAAAACAAATAACTCGGCACAAGTCTATTGCGCTTTCACCAAACTGGTCACCAGAAGGTAAGAAAGTTGCCTACACCGCCTATGTCGTTCATACAAAAAGTAAAAAAAGGAATGCCGATTTATTCACCTACGAAATCTTCACTGGCAAGAGAGAGCTCATTTCTTCAAGGCCGGGTATCAATTCGGGGGCGGCGTTTAGCCCGGATGGCAAGCATATCTTTATGACCATATCTCAGGCTGGTAGCCCCGATATTTTTCGCGTCGGTTCAAGTGGCGACGGTCTAAAGCAAATCACAAAAGGACCAGCTGGGGCTATGTATGTGGAGCCCGCAGTGTCTCCCGATGGTAAGAAAATTGCTTTTTCATCTGATAGAAGCGGAAAACCAATGGTCTACACCATGGATATCGACGGAACAAACATGAAGAGAATCACGTTTGCGGGTAAATACAATGCATCGCCAAGTTGGTCCCCAGATGGAAAGAAAATAGCGTTTGCGGGATTTGATAAAGATCACTTTGATGTCTTCGTGATGAATGCGGACGGGACAAATATGGTGCGCCTCACCACAGAGAAGAAAATAAATGGTAAGATGTCAAACAATGAAGACCCTGCCTTTTCGCCCGATGGCAGGCAGGTGATGTTTGTGAGCGACCGAACGAAAAATAAGCAGATTTACTTGATAAATGCTGATGGAACCAATGAGCGGCGCCTCACTGTAGACAAGCACAATTATTTTAAACCCAAATGGTCATGGGTAAATGATTAAGGGTCGATAAATCTCTTTGACCAAGCCCATCGCTTCTCGATAGCCTCCCTGGGATTGACGGGAGGTGCTACTTGAAATCAAACGGTTCTTGTTTTTCTGCGGGATTAATTGCTCGCGTAGTGCTGGTTTATCTTTTAGCCTTTGCGTTTTTTCACTGGAAGGCCGATGCGCAAGACGCTAGTGGCGGGGACAACCAAAAGCTCGATCAGCTAGCTCAAGAGGGAGTAAAGCGGCCTGACCCGGCGCAAGTTGTAGAAGAAAAAGCCAAGCCAGTGACAAAGGATGTAAAACAAAATTTATCTAACACTGTAAAAGACGCAATCGCTGAAAAAGAAGCAAAAACAGAAGACAACGCCGACAAAAAAGTAGATAAGAACCAAGAGAGCTCGATCGTCGAATCTGGTTCTGACGCCCAAAAAACGTCAGAAAAGAAAGACAGCGAGATAGAAAAAAAGAGCGATCAAAAGAGAAAATCTAAAAAAAGAGGTCTTTCAAAAGTGTTTGCAATATTCGATACTTCAAAAGGTAAAATTAAAATTGAATTGTTCGAGGGTTACGCCCCTAAGACAGTGGCTAACTTTATTGGCCTAGCTTCTGGAACAAAAGAGTTTACCAATCCTAAGACAGGTAAAAAAGAAAAGTCTCCCTTTTATGATGGTTTGATTTTTCACCGAGTTATTCCCGGATTTATGATTCAGGGCGGTTGCCCGCTAGGAACCGGAACTGGTGGGCCGGGCTACACTTTTGAAGATGAAACGAAGGGTAACCCCAAAAAGCACACCAAGCCTGGTATTCTCTCAATGGCAAATGCCGGACCAAACACCAACGGGAGTCAGTTTTTTCTCACAGTTGCAGAAACTCCTTGGTTAGATGGCAAGCACACCGTTTTCGGAGAGGTTGTTGAGGGGATGGATGTGGTTAATAATATATCAAAAGTCTCTCGTGATCCTCGCGACAAACCGCTAGAGGATGTCAAACTTAACTCCGTAAAGATCGAACGAGAATAGCGAAAAGTTCTATTTGGTGTCCTCGTAAACTCTTTGTTTGTCTTGAATAAAACTATGGACCTCTTTCATAAAAGAGAGCTTCTTGTTGTCTGCCTCAATAATGAATGACGACAAGGGTTCTCCATAGCATTCATTAAAAGTGTCTTCGCCGCTAAAGGCATTTTCTGTGAATTTAACAATCTTATCTCGGCAAATACTTTTGATGCGATACAGCCGATCGTAGGCTCGGAAGTTCCAATCGTTGGAAAAAAGTAAGAAATAAAGAACCCAAAGGGCTGCGAGACCTCGGTGCTTCAGTCTCTCGGGTAGAATCCAAGAAAAAGCGATGATCGGAACGAGAATCAGTGGCATTGCAAACTCTGCGTATCGGGAGACTTTACTAAAATCTGATGAAAAACCTGCCCTCCCGGCCGCAACAGACGCGAGAGTCGCTAAAACAAAACCAGTGGCCATAAACACAGGCCACCAACTATTTCGAGAAGACCGCTGGGAGCTATGTGCTGATTTGAAAAACCAAATGATCAGAACAAGAGCTAGTCCAATCGCAAATAATGTAGAAAGTGCCAGCGACTTGATCGTCACGCCAAATCCAAACGAAACAAGATTAACGAAAAGACTCCAGAACCGACTATCCGTTGGCAAAACCATCGCGGGGTGATGGGACGGCTGCTGATAGTGTGAACTGTAAACCAGTGAAATCACAATCGCTACTAACAAAAGAAAAACGAGTTTTGTAGCGGCAGGCTTACTTTGCTCAGGGATCTGTTTGTCGAAGTAATGGGCTATTAAGATTAGCGGCAGAGCAATGGCCCAAGTTATGGTTGAAGCGAAGCTAATTGAGCAAAGAAAGAGCAAAGCGGCGAGTGTTAAGGTGCGTCTCCACTTGAGACTGCCGCTAAAAGATTTATCGCATACGTAAAAAAGGAAGATCATCGAAAGGTGTACAACTGTTTGCACGGGCAAATAGTGGTTCATATCGTTGATCGGAGACAGAAAAAAGACAGCAAACCAAAAAACAGTTTCTCTTTTCACGCCGTTTGAGTGTCGCTCGGTAAAAGAGATAAGGTAAGTTACATAAATTCCGTAGACGAGAAAGTTGAAAATCTGAAGCCACGCAAGATTCCATCCGTTAAAAAGATAAAGGAAGGAGTGCCATAACTTTGTAAAAACCATGAGGTGCTCGTTATGCGGCAAAAACAGGTGCGAAACGCTGGTGCCGGGAAAAAGAAGCCATTCATCTATGAAAGGAACATTCACCGACGTTTTGGCTATATAAAGCCAGTGAAACAGAAAGAGGCTGCCAAAAACTAGCGGACCACTTGCGAGGAGTTTACGAAAAAACAGATCAAAGATTTTTTTAGCGTTCATCATTCACGTCCACAATTTCTCGGCCTATTTTTTACGGGCGCTTGCGTATTTTGTGCGGCGATCTGACTATCATTACTGAATGTAAGAATACTAAGGAAGTTTTTCGTCTTGAATATCCATAACTACAACTTTGTGATCAGAAATGGCCTCATACTGAGTCTCTTCCATGCCGCGAAGGTTTACCACAGTTTCGTGTCTGTGAGGCCCAAAACCAAAAATGTAGTTTTTTACAGCCGTGGGTCTTCTTGTGCGAATTGCGAATCCGTCGCTTCGCGCTGGAATTATTCTTCCTTCTTGGTCAGCCCACGAAGTCGTAAACCCTTCCTTAAACAGAGGATTTGATTTTTGGGGGCCGCCCGTCATTGCTAACCAGTTGGAGCCGCTATAATCATCGGATTTCGAATTAGGCTTTATATAGTTTCCAGGATTTGGGGCATAGAAACCACTTTCTCTAAGAACATCTATATCTGTAGATGTAAGGCTCAAATCGACATTCCAGTCTCCACCCAAAAGCAACGTAGCATTCTTATGGTGCGGCAAACTTTGAATTCTTTGAACAATAGACATGGTAGCGGTTAGTTCTCGCCTGCGAATCTCTTGCATTCGCCTTGCCCATGTCGGATCAGGCCTTGAGCCCCGGCTCGACTTTAAATGGAGTCCACCAATTATGAAGAGACACTCACCGCTCGAGTTATAGATGCCTAAAAAAGGCGGCACTCTGTAAAACTGCGAAGCAAGCAGCTGGGCTTCTTCGCTGTCCATGCCCATTTCTCTTTCGTAAAGCGCTGACACCGTTAGATGAGCGTCTTCAAAGGCCCTTCTTCGCACAAGAATGAGGGTCTTGCTGTACTCATTTGATGAATAGGTGCGCGCTAATTGGGTCTCCATTTCATGGGCACTCAAGTCTCTGATATCAGATCGAATAAATTTCTCTTGAGGATCTTGGGGCCTCGCAGGGGGCGGCGAATTAGACAGTTTTGAAGGTTGATCTCGCAGTTGGTTACTACCGAGAGTTGGTTCCTGAGTTGCTTCATTTGAGAGACCGGTAGATGGCATTGCCGATGTGAAAGAGCCCACCGCAATGTAGTTGTTCCGAAGTTCAGTCGCGCTAAATGAAGGGTAGTCCTCTAGTTTGTCGACTTCGGAGAGTACTATTATGTCGGACTCAGACTCTAAAATAATACTCGCAAGTCTCTTAAGAGCTCGGCTCTGTGCGCCCTGTGAGGCCACTTCGTAGTTGGCAATTGGCCGCCCATTTATGGTTTTCGGAAACCCGTAACGTCGCTCAGAATTAAAATGTTGGGCATTAAGAGCCATAACCCTCATTTGGCTTTGATGTTTTTCAGGAAACTGAATTAACCCCCTGGTTGGTGCTGTTTTTACATATCCGGCCGGTGCAAAACCATGATTATCAGTTTTTTTAAAGAGCGTTATATGGGGGTCGAAAAGTCGAAAGGGATTCTGAGGTGTCTCTGAAAAGATACTGCAGACGTGGGGTCCTCGCTCAACGCTCGGTCTAATCGAGGGGACCGGCGACGCCGAGGAGGTAGCGTTTGCATGTGCCGACCATGGCGAGCAAAACAAAATACAAACAGAAAGTAGTGCAAAAAGCTTCAACGCCTTTGCGGCAAACATGTTGCTCAAAAATATTTTATGCCCCGTCTGAAACATTGCGGCTCCCCCTTTGAGTGCCTACCACTTTTTTCGGATGCAGTAGGTCAAAACACTTTCTTATGGTTCTAAAATCCAACACCCTTTAAACGAACTCAACCGTAGCGAATATAAATATGCATCAGGTTAAAGTGAAACCAATCTAAGAAACCCGGATAGGCTGCAACCTAAAATGAAACCACTCGAGAACCTAGAGTTTCCGATGAGTTAGCACTTTATTTGAATTTTTTTCAGACTCAAAAAGCCGAAAACTAACGGACAATGATGACTTCCGTCCGGTTGTTGCGTTCTTTTGAGGATTCGGGGTTTCGAACGAGGGGTTTGTTATCTGCATAAGCGGCCATAGATATTTTCTCTATAGGAAAACCGCTAATTTCAACAACAAAACGAAGAAGGCTTGTGGCCCGTGCAGAAGTGAGATTCCAAAGATTTCCGACTGCTTTAGAAAAACGCGTGTTATTGGCGGCATGACCTTCAACAATAATTTGTTCGGCTCCTTGCACGAGAATTGCCAAAATGGTTTTTAACGACTCAAAAACTTCGCGGCGAAGTTTTTCATTTTCGCTCAAAAAAAGCATCTCGTTGTTAAAGGCAATGTGCAATCCTTGGTCGTCGCGGTATATGCCAACAATTATTTCGTCTAACACTTCCTTTTTGACTGCGCTTGCAAGCTGAGTGCGGATTTGATCTTCGAGCTCGGCTCCAATACGCCCCCTTGGGAATAAATTTATCGGTGGAGGTATAGGGCTTCCTAATGGGTCAAATCGATTGTGATCGCCTTGTCCTGAAGTGCCAGGAAGCTGCACAAGAGCAGCGAATGCTGCTCGAATGGATTCTTCAAACTGTTTTTGCTTCTCCTCATCGTGGGTGGATGTGGCATAAAGTACCGTGAAAAAAGCAAAAAGAAGAGTGATGAAGTCTGCATAAGAGACAAGCCATCTCTCTAAGTTGGGCTCTTCATCGTGCGACCGACGTTTGCGATTCATTTATGTTCGGCCTTTTGAGCGACTTTGACTCTTATAACTCTCTAGCTTTTCTCTTAAGAGATGGGGGTTAATACCTGCAAGAATGCCAAGTGCGCCTTCGAGGATCATTTCTTTTGCAATGGACTCTTCTTGAACTTTTCGCTTTAGCTTGTTGCCAAGTGGGATAAAGAAAAGATTCGCAGAGCCAATACCGTATACCGTGGCCACAAAGGCGATCGCGATACCAGAGCCAAGCTTAGCTGTATCCGTAAGATTCTCCATAACATGTATCAAGCCGAGCACCGCACCGATGATACCTATTGTAGGAGCAAACCCTCCCGCCTCGGAGAAAACTTTTGCACCGGCAATTCGGCGCTCTTCGCTCATTGCGATTTCCGTTTCAAAAACGCTTCGAATGTGCGCCGGGTCTACGCCGTCAATAACGAACCGAAAAATATTCTGCATGTAAGAATTAGAGAACTTCGGTATGCGAGACTCCAAAGCCAAGATGGATTGCTTACGGGCAATATGTGCTGACTCCGATATTTCCTCAATGAGACTATCGATATCGAATTCTTTGGAATCCTTGAAAGCTCTTGGCAGTAAATTACCAGCCATTCTAAGATCAGCAGGTGGAGCACTGACAAGGACGGCTCCAAGCGTACCGCCAAACACGATAATGGCAGCCGTGAGTTGTATCAGCGAGTTCACATGACCGCCTTCAAGAATTTGCCCAAACAGAATGGCTCCAACCCCTAAAACAACTCCAAAAATACTTGCTCTATCCACGCTACCCCTCGCTCAATGACAATCTATGGTTCAAAATATCTCGGAAAGGCCCTACAAAAATTTTCTGTCGATAATCTAAGATCAACTGAGCAATCTCCTGGGCAGACTCCTTTACTAGCAAGGTTTCGCCGTCTCTAAACTGAATGCGCGAATCGGGACCTGGATCAACCGACTGCACCAAATCGGGGTTGAGAAGAATTTTTCGTCCATCCATGCGCGTAAGCTCAATCATGAAATCTATTCTGACACGAACTCACTCAATTGGTAAAAGAGCACATCTAGACAAAAGTCTGAGTTCCTTCTAAGTATTGTGGGTACTGAATTCGTTCAACCTATATTAGCCTAGGGAACAGGCAGTAATCGGGATGGGTAGTTTTTGAAAACATGGGATGCAGAATTGTTTTACTGGATCAATGGTGGGTGGTCTGCCGAGTGGTGGGATCCGTTCTGGATTGCAATGAGCGATCTGCACAAAATTGGTTGGTTTGCCTGGGGTATAATACCGGCGGCGGTATTGCTGATACTCTTAAAATATCGCGCCTCTGGGTTGGCATTTCTGCTCGGCCTGTTGTTATCACTTGGTGCTGCGGATTTAGTTGCCTACCGAGGGGTTAAGATTTGGATTAAGCGTCCAAGGCCAGAGGTACAAGGGTTACAAGTTCAGTTAAAAACCATCTCGCACTCTGGGTACAGCTTTCCGTCAAATCATGCGGCAAATACGATGGCTATGGCGGTTTACTCCTGCATCTTTAACCCCGTACTCGGCGCTTTTATGTTATTGGGTGCGTTGCTCGTCGGCTTAAGCCGAATCTACGTGGGGGTGCACTTTCCGTTAGATGTACTTTCAGGATGGGCCATCGGGGCATTTTTAGGGCTTATCATTGGAAGAGTTTATCTTCGTTCAGTTCTTAAACGCATCAAAAGCGCGGCTTTCGTTTAACTCGAATTCCTATAGGGTAGGTTATGAATAAAATATTGGTCACCGGGGCGTCTGGATTTATTGGGAAGAGACTTCTCGAAAAACTTATAGAAAGTTCAGGGGGCTCGATTCGCGTGCTTGGTAGAAAAGAGAATCCAAATTGGGCGGCGACGGGGGTTGAGTTCATCAAGGGCGACATCACCGACGTTACTTCGGTGGAAAAAGCTGTGAGGGGTGTGGATTTTGTATACCACCTTGCCGGGCTTATTGCGTACAAGGCTTCCGAGCGTCAAAAAATGGAAGACATCAATGTTGGCGGCACAAAAAATATCGGTGAAGCTTGCGTTAAGTACGGAGTCAAAAAGCTTGTTTATATGAGCAGTGTTTGTGCTATCGGCGCGAGTGAAACTCCACAAGCTCTAGATGAGAACTCAGAGTACACCATCGGCAAATACAACTTGGGATATTTTGAGACAAAACGGAAATCAGAAATCGAGCTAAAGAAGTTGATTGGCGAGAAGGGTTTAGACGCTGTTTTTGTGAATCCATCAACAGTTTACGGCAAAGGCGATGTCGAAAAAGGCAGTCGCTCAGCGCAGGTGAAGGTGGCGCAAGGCCGCTTTAAGTTTTACGCTCCCGGCGGGGTGAGTATTGCGGATCTTGATAGCGTGGTTGCAGCGACACTCAAAGCGCGTGAAGTCGGCAGAACTGGGGAGCGATATATTTTGAGCGGTGATAACATCACCATCAAACAACTCTTTGAAATGATTGCAGCTGAGGCAGGAGTAGAAGCGCCGAAGATTCGATTGCCTCGTTCAGTTCTCATGGCGCTGGGTCACATAGGAGATTTTGCCACAAGTTTAGGATTAAAAGGCGGGTTCAGTTTAGAGAACGCGATCAGTTCGAGTTTGTTTCATTGGTTTAATCACGACAAGGCAAAGCGTGAACTCGGTTACAATCCTTTGCCCGCACGAGAAGCCATTAAACACTCCGTGCAATATTTTCTGCAGAACAAATAACAGCGTAAGTGTTTGGTTCCTGAAAATCTTTTCCGAACTACTGATTGATGGCGGCGGGGGCGCCGGTGCGAGCCTTGAAAAAAGCCATTGCAGCAAGTGTGACGACAAAAGGCATTGCTGTTAAGAACTGCGAAGGAAGTACTTCTACATTCATACCCTGAAGTTGAATCTGTAGGGCATCAAGTATTCCAAAGGCTGCACATGCCGCAAACGTTGTTACTGGTTTCCAGCGGCCCAATATGAGAGCGGCAAGAGCAAGAAATCCGCGTCCGGCACTCATTTGATTCACATAGCCTGCGCCTTCTGAAATGCTCAAATAAACTCCGCCCAAGGCACAGATCAAACCACCGGCAACGACGCTAAAGAATCGCACTTTGGTTGGCAAAACTCCCGTCGAACTCAGCGCAGTAGGGTTTTCTCCGGCTGCCCTTAAGTAAAGACCCCATTTTGTTTGAAACAAAAACCAATGGGTGAAGACGAAAAGCGAAACGGCTACAACGCTAAAAAGAATCGTGGAATCGAGACGTTCAGAAATTTCAAGGCGAGGCGTTGAGCCAGTGACTCCAAATAGTGTTCTGGTCATCACCGGTAAGAATCCAATGGCAAGGAAGTTAATGCCGGTGCCGACCACAATGTGGTCGCCTCGTCCAAAGATACAAGTGAAAGCAAACAATCCGGCGATAAGAGCACCGGCCAAAAGCCCTGCTAAGAGACCGAGCCAAGGATTGTGCGTGAGAGCCGTTACGGCGGCAGCTGCGAAGGCTGAAGTTAAAAGCTTTCCTTCAAGTGCAATATTGGCGACTCCGCTCTTTTCACTCCATAGACCGCCCAAAGAAGCCAATAGCAAGGGCAAACTTAGTCGCCAACTAGAAGCTATCAACTCTATCAAAGCTTGCATGAATTCTCCCACGTCTAAAACTCAAACCTTTCTTTTCACAAACCGATTCCGGAGGCTTCCCAGCCAATGGGAAATCCCCGACTGAGAGCTGAGGATTAAAATTATAAGAGCTTGAATGACGAACGAAAAATCTTTGCTGACGTTTTCTGTATCAATATCAAGATCGATAGCCCCTTTTGTGAGAGCTCCAAAAAACAGTGCTGAAAAAATAATCAGGACCGGATTAGCTCTTGATATGAGTGCGACGGCGATCCCAAAGAAACCCGCACCACTCATGAAATTTTCCTTCAAATAAAGAGCATCGCCCAAAAGAAAATTCAAAGAGGCCATCCCCGCGAATCCCCCAGCAACAAATAGAGAAGCAATTTGATTATTGTCCAAATTGACTCCTAATCGCCGGGCAAACTCAGGAGCCTCCCCAGTGAGTCGTTGCTCAAGCCCAAACCGAGTGCGCTTTGCTATCCACCAGGCTAAGACGGCGGTCAATATCGAAAAGAAAAACATCCAGTTGGCAGAGCTGTCACTGATGTTGAGGGCCGGTAGTCTGTAAGACTCGCTGAGTGGCAAAGTTTGCGGTGAGGCGGAGCTTCTGTCGCGAAATGGTTCTACGACCATAAAAGCCAACAACGCGTAGGCCACATAGTTTAAGAGTATAGTGATAAGCACTTCATGAGTGCCTCTCTTTGCCCGAAACCAACCAGCAATTGCACCCCAGGCGCCTGCTCCGACAAAGCATGCAATCACCACTACGAAGCTGGCCACCAACGGGTTTAATTCCTTAAGAAAATGGCCGACCAAGTAGGCACAGAGACCCCCGATTGCCATTTGCCCTTCTGCGCCGATATTGAAAAGCCCAGCACGCAGAGCCCAAGAAACACTTAGGCCTGTCATTATAAGCGGCGTTGCCAGATAAATCGTGTATCCAGCAGCATCAAGACTTCCAAAGCTTCCTACAACGAGAATGCGAGCCACGGTGAGTGGATTTTCGCCGACGACTAACACACTCATAAGTGCGAGAATGGTTGAAGCAACTCCGAGCAGAACTTTCACTCTTTAACTCCGGTCATCAACTGGCCAATAGTGTTTACGTTGTAAGGAGGTGTTAGCGCCACTGAGAGACTACCCGAGTAGATAACATGAATCTTGTGGCAAAGACTGAAAAGT
This sequence comes from Bdellovibrionales bacterium CG10_big_fil_rev_8_21_14_0_10_45_34, assembly GCA_002778785.1. Classification (GTDB taxonomy): domain Bacteria; phylum Bdellovibrionota; class Bdellovibrionia; order Bdellovibrionales; family 1-14-0-10-45-34; genus 1-14-0-10-45-34. The sequence goes on from PEZS01000006.1 coordinate 117,269, forward strand.
TCTTCTAGATCAGCGCTAAAAAGAAGGCTTGCTCCCCCCGCTAGTGCATGAGCTCGAAGGAGCTCGTGGATATGTTCCGTCGACTTAAGGTCAACTCCTCGAGTGGGCTGGTGACATATTAAAAGTTTTGGTTTTCGCAGCAGCGCCTCTCTCGCAAAAACAAGCTTCTGTTGGTTACCGCCACTCATCGATACGATCTGGGTCGACAAAGAGGGATACGCAACAGACATCTCTTTTAAAGAGGCAATAGCTTCGTCGTAAGGTCTGGCGAAATCAACAAGCCCCCTCGGGGTGTAAGTTGTTGGAAGTCCAACTACAGTGTTGATATAAACCGACTCCTGACACCACAAACTTTGTGAGTGCCGGTCTTGTGCTATAAAACCAACTCCTAGGTTCCTAATTTCTTTGGTAGAAAGTTTGCATATCTCTTCGCCCATAATTTTGGCGGATCCCGTATAGGGCTCAAGGCCCAACAAAACATTCACAAGCAGAGATTGACCACTTCCTTCGACGCCAGCTATGCCGATTATTTCTCCGGCATTGAGCTCAAGTTCTAATTGCGATAAGTTCGACTGAGAAAATGCGTTCTCGGCAGAAAGCTTAAGGCTGAGAAGGTTGTTCGGCAGATCACTTTGCACTTCTAGGTTTGGGGACTGAATTGGCTTTTCAGACAAGGAAGCTGCCTTCATCTCACCCATTAAGAGGGACACGACATCACTTTCTTTTGAATCGGCGATTTGGCCCGTTTTTACAAGTTCGCCTTTTCTGAGTACCGCGTAAGAATCACAAACAGAAAAAACCTCCGCCACTTTGTGAGTAACAATAACAATGGTTTTTCCGGATAACTTGAGCTGTTTAAGTACGCTAAAGAATTCTGTCTTCTCTGACGGAGAAAGTACGGCCGTAGGTTCATCTAAAAACAGAATATCTGCCCCCCCATAAAGAAGCTTTACAATCTCGAGGCGTTGTTTTTGGCCGACACTGAGATCTCTCACAAACAAATCAGGATTTAATTCAAACGAAGCAGAAGGGAGAACCTTTCTTACGTCATTCAAGATTGCGTCTTTATCGAAGACCCCAATAGCACTCGTCGGAGCACCAGATAACAAAATATTCTCATAGACCGTTAAATTTTCTACCAGAGAAAAGTGTTGTTCTAACAACCCAACACCAAAGTTTTTTGCTTTCATTGGATTTATCGGAAAGGCTCTTTCGCCTTTTATAAAGAGGCTTCCAGAATCACTTTTGTAGAGGCCAAATAGACACTTTAAGAGAGTTGATTTTCCGGCGCCGTTTTCGCCAAGAAGCCCAAGCACTTCACCTTTTCGCACTTTAACTGAGCACGGTTTTAAGGCCTGAAAATCTCCAAACCTTTTAGATATGTCATTAGCTATTATGGCCCATTCATTCATAACATGAGTGCCAGCGGGTTCACTGATTGACCTGACGGTGAGGCTTTGAGATGAGTGGGTCACTTTTGGATCAGTCAAAATTGAAACTTACTTTTTTTGTTTTTCATAATAGTCGGGCACTTTTATGCGGCCATCGATAATTTGCTGACGAATTTCCTCGACGTCTTTAACATACTTAGCAATAAGATCTCGGTTGTGATCATCAAGTGAAAAGCCAACACCGTTGTTTTTTAAATCCATTGCAAGAGTTCCACCCTTTAGTTCTGATTTTTTGAAGGAGGAGATGGCTTGAAATACCGCCTCATCCACTCTCTTTACCATGCTCGTAATGATTCGGCCCGGCTTAATCCAATTTTGATTGCTATCAACTCCAATAGCAAAGGCGGATCTTTCTTCGGCGGCATCAAACAAACCCAAATTGCTTTTGCCGGCAGCTCCAAAAATGATATCAATCCCTTTTGAGTAAAGATTTTTGGCAAGTTCTTTTGCTCGATTTGGATTGGCCCAAGCCTCTCCCGTGACTCCCACATATTGAACGTTCAACTCAATCTTTGGATTGAAATGTTTTGCTCCCGCCTCGTAACCCAAGTGAAATCGTCTAATCAGAGGCACATCCATGCCGCCCAAAAATCCGATCCTGCTAGTTTTTGAGTGACGAGCCGCCAGATAGCCAACCAAAAAAGAGCCTTCGTGGTCGGCAAACACTGCTGACGTCACATTTGGGGCATTCACTTCAGCATCAATTAGTAAAAAATGGGTCTTTGGATGTTTAGGCGCTACCCGTTCAACGGCAGCTTTTTGAGTGAAGCCGACGGCAATAATTAGCGGAACCCCTCTTTGTGCAAGAGCATTCAAGCTGGGCTCGTAAGAGTTATCGTCGTTGGGCTCGACATCTTTGATTTCTACTGAGTGCTCGGCCTTAGCGCGGGCAAGGCCCTCTTCTACCATCGAGTTAAAGGCCTTATCGTCTTTGCCCCCTTTGTCGTAAACTACACCCACCGTGAATGTTGGATTTATAGAGGCTTCTTTTTCTTTTTCAGAAGTGCATCCAGCCGTAATAAGAAAGCAAGCGCAGGCTCTAACGAGGACTGGGGTCCATTGCAGTCTCAGCGAATGCCCGGGGATGATTGACAATAGGTTTTTCACAGAAAATTCTCCTCTTTCTTGATAAAAATGGGAGGGACTGTACTTACTTTTAAATAGTCTAAGTGGTTGTTCAATTTAAGAGTAATACAGTATAGTCCCAGTCTCGTGAACTATAAGTTTTCAAAGGGCAAAATGGCGAGGGAAAAGAAAAGAAAACACCTTAAGGAGGGTATTCGCGTTTTGCTGGCGATACTGCTAGCGGCTACATGCCTTGTTGGCCTATTTGCCCTAGGCCTTTTGTTTGCGTTTACCCGACTGCCTGATGTGTCAGTTATGAAAAAGTGCGTGCGGACCTCGATGTACGGGGTGGATTTGTGCCCTTCTTCATCTAAATTTGCAAAGTTGTCAGAAGTTTCGCCGACATTCTTGCAGGCGCTTGTTCAAACCGAAGACGCCAGTTTTTATGCTCACAACGGTTTTGATTTTAATGAGGTCAGAAACTCTCTTCGTACGAACTTACAACTTGGCACTTCGGCTCGAGGGGCCTCAACAATCACTCAGCAGCTGGCAAAAAATGTTTTTTTAAGTCCAGAAAAGACAATGCAGCGCAAGTTTCTCGAGGCCTACCTCACCACGCAGATTGAAAAAAAGTTTTCAAAAGCGGAGATCCTGGAGAGGTATATAAATGTTGTCGAGTTTGGCGAACAAATTTACGGGGTAAAAGCCGCTTCGCAGTTTTATTTTTCTAAATCGCCATCGAAGCTCAATTCATTGGAATCGGCGTTTTTGGTAATGCTTCTTCCGAATCCGAAGAAATACAGCGCCAGCTTTCGAGCAAAGAAACTGACAGATTTTGACAAAAGCCGCATTCGACTCATCACCCAGAGGTTGTTTAAGTCTGGCCGAATTAGTGAATTGGAATACCGATGGTCAAAGAGACATATAGAGGATTTTCCGTGGCGGGGAATTCCCACGGCTCATGAAGAAGTTTTTGAATCGGGAGAGTGGAGTTTTGCTGATGACGAAAACGTTGAAGTTATAGAAGACGAGTCGTTTGAAGAAGAAGTCGCTCCCAGGTTTGAGCCAGAAAACTCCGGACTTTCTATAGAAGACGAAATCAAACACGAAACTGGCGACTAAGGAATCAATCTTCGGTGAAAGCTTCTAATGGCCCAAACAGTCGAGAGCATAAGAAAACCAAGCAGTACCAAAACGTGAACCCAAAGCGAGTGATCCCACTCTTGGTAACTGAGAGATCTTGAAACTATTACTGCGTGAGTGATTGGCGATACATAGGAGAGATTCATAAGAAGCGGCGGTAAGCGATCGAGCGGGAAGTATGTGCCACTAAAAAGCGTCAGAGGAAGCACAACCCCAGAAATAAGATAAGTAAAGGAGTCATAGTTAGATACTCGAGTTGTGATGGCGAGGCCGGCACCGGCAAAAATCATAGCAGTTAGAAATACAATAAATAGCGAAGGCAAGATCCAGGCTGTAGTTACGACGCCGGCGACCGTCCCAACCAATAAAACGCAAACCGCTCCGAGCATGGACTTTGAAGCCGCCCAGAGTACTTCGCCGAATACAATGTCGGTGGGACTCAGCGGGGTAAGAGAAATGGCTGAATACGTGCCTTGATACTTTAGCTTCGAAAGGCACGGGAAGGTGCATTCTAATGTAGCAATCCAAACAGAACTAAATATTAACAAGGCCGGAAAGAAAAATTCAACGTACCGCCGATCACCAATTTTTTCGACCATTTCGCCCAATCCAAAACCGACTGCAAATAAATACAAGATCGGCTCCACCACAGACCAACCTAAAGCAGAGAGCCAATACCTTTTAAAGTAGACGAAGTTTCTCACCCATATGGCTGTAAACCCTCTAGTCGGTAGATAGGCTATGCCAATGTTTTCAGCCCTCAAGTTAAGTGGCGTCGTCGAGTCCATAGCCGGTTATCCTTATAAAGACATCTTCAAGATTAGCTCGCCGGATTCTCATATCTTCAGCACTAAGAATCGAGAGAGCATTTTTTACTTCGCTACCGGCCTTTGCAAACAGCCGAACGTGACCGGGAAACGATTGAAAGTCGTATTTGTCTTTCACTCTCATGAGCAAATAGTCTTGCTCGACGGGTCTACATCGAAACTCTAAAACTTCGCTGCCAACATACAGAGAAATAAGTTCGGCAGGATGTCCAATGCATTTCATTTCGCCTCGGTCCATTATTGCCACGCGGTCGCAAAGTCTTTCTGCTTCGTCCATGTAGTGAGTTGTAAGCAAAATTGTTAGTCCCTCGCTTTTTAGCTCTTCAAGTCGGCTCCAAAGCCAAATACGAGCTTGAGGGTCGAGTCCAGTTGTCGGTTCGTCAAGAATGAGCACCTGGGGAGTATGGATGAGTGCTCGCGCAATAGAAACTCGTCGTTTCATGCCGCCGCTGAGCGATTCAACAATGTCGTCTGTGCGGTCTTCCATTTGAAGAAACCTCAGGAGTTCGCGTGCTCGCGGATAAGCCTTGTTTTCGTCAATTCCAAAGTATCTTGCATAGATGAGAAGGTTTTCAATCACAGAAAGATCCGGATCCAGCCAATCTTCTTGAGTAACAACTCCGATACGTTTTTTGACCTCTCTGCTTTGCCTTTGAGCATCGAGCCCAAGAACTAAAATTTGGCCCGAGTTCGGACGAAGAGCTCCAAACAACATTTTCAGCAAAGATGTCTTGCCGGCACCATTTGGTCCGAGGAGTCCAAAAAATTCTCCTTTGCGTATAATGAAATCAAGTCGATCAACGGCAGTTCGGCTTCCGTATTTTCGGGTGACGTTTTTTACTTCAACTATGATCTCATGCTGTGACACGAAGTCCTCTCACTGGGGTTTTTGCCGCTGCTATTAGTTTTTCACTCTAAAGAGAGAGCATCAACGAGCTATCTAGTGTTTAAGAATGTCTCGTCCTTTGTCGTGCTAGCCGTGGCCGCCCATCAGGAAGGGTTCGCTTCGAGTATCTTGTTGGCAAATATTCTTTATTTCAGAAAAATAGCTTGAGATCACACTTTGTACGTCCTCTAGCCCTTTGCTTTGAAAGAGATCCTTCCGAAACTTTGAAGCACCTGGAAACCCTGTAGAATACCAGCTAGCGAATTTTTTAAGCTGAATGTACTGGATTTGTTCATCGCAGCTGGGAGTGATGTAAGAAAATAAACGGTTAAGGGCATAAGAGGAAGTGCGTTCCTCTTTAGAAAGTCGGTGAGAAAAGTCCCGAGCACCCTCGGCCCACTGCTCAAGGCATTCCAAAAATATCCATGGATTTTTTAGGGCCCCACGGCCAATCATCACGCCGTCACAAGCCGAATTTTCTAGCCGAGAAATCGCTTCTGCAGCAGTTTGAATGTCGCCATTTCCGATGATAGGCAGCTTAGCACGCGATTTCACTTCGGTAATAAAATCCCAATCGGCTAAGCCCGAGTAGCCTTGCGCGCGTGTTCGACCGTGAATAGCAACCCAGGCAACGCCTTCATCGAAAGCCAACTGGGCAATCTCATGTGCCGTTCTTTGGTTTTGATCCCACCCCGTTCGGATTTTGATAGTCAGTGGAATCTGAATGGCTCTTTTGATCGCTGATATCATATGGGTCATAGTTGTGAGATCTTTTAGAAGCGCGGATCCAGCCCCTTTCTTAACCACTTTAGGTACGGGGCAACCGAAGTTGAGATCGACAAAGTCAGCCCCCAGGTCTTGAACAAAAAGTGCGGCGTCGGCCATAATCTGCGGATCCTCTCCAAAAATTTGCATTCCGACGGGTCTTTGGGCCTCACTATAGTTCAAGAGTTTTAGGGTTCTTTCGCCCCCATACCGAATGCCGTGAGCGGATACGAGCTCTGATATGACGATTCCGGCTCCCATTTCTTTCATAAAAGAGCGAAACGGCGAGTCGGTGATCCCAGCCATTGGCGCAAGTACAAATGGATTTAGTTTGAGATTTTCGAGAAGTTTGCAGTCAGTCACGGGGACTATCTGGCCTAGATTGACGTCTCAGGTCAAGATAAGGATAGCTGGGCTGGCTTGACTTATTCTATGTAGGGCTCAAGTTTATAGGTAAAGGAGGCCTTATGAACGCAAAATCGATCGACATGATGAGCCTCGGTGATTCCGGCGATGTGCTCAATGAAGTAAAGGCCCACCTCTATCAGCAGGTGGAGCTTATTTCTGAGCGGGTAAGACCACTCGGCGATATCGAAGCGACCATTGAAGAGTTCGAAGGTCGTGGGGGCAGAACTGCCTACAGGACTCGTTTCGTTTTGAACTCCGAAATGGGCGTGATCCATGTGAAGGGAGCTGGCTATCATCCTTTTAACTCAATTAGGCGAGCGACGGATCGTCTAGACCAGGTGGCCTTGGCACTCAGTGAAGGTAATCAAGGGGCAGATTCCCACCGTGATGCTTTAGTGAAGGCAATCGCGAACTCTGAGTTTCTCCACTAAAGACAATCGCGGTCTCTCGATCCCTCCTTTATAGGCTATAGGCACTCACAGTTGATCAATCCTCCTCCATTTTGTTGGGGTCAGTCCGAAGCGCGTGTGGCTAGTCTAAGGTGTTTCGTCATCCGAAAAAGGTAGTAGCACTGATACATCAAACGTCTCAGAATAGGAGAGTGGGGACACTTCTGTCTCACTTTTAAACAAACGCTGTTTCTTTGCGAAATCATTAAGTCGTCCTCGAAAAGACTCCGATATTACTACTGTGGCGAAACTTTTTGACAAAGGTGGATCGTATGTTGAATGTCAGTAACACAAATAGTTTGTTCCTAAAGGCTCTGGTGCTCTTACAGTTGGTCTCCTGTGGTTACCTTTAGGAGCAAATGTCAGATCTTAGTTCCAAAGATGCAATGCCTGATCTCTTTCAAATCCAAAAGCTACATGGTGAAGATATAGGTGATGAAGACCAAATTATTTACGGTGACGCTGAGCCTTCCCTCGAGTGGTCAGATAGTAAAAACGCCTCCCGCTATGTCGTAAGAATTTATAGAGCTGATGATGCGGCTCTCATTTGCAGTCAATCCGTTACGGATGTTTCTACTTTTATTGAAAATTGCAACATTCCTGAAGACTCTCTCGTGAAGATCTCTGTTCAGGCTCTTTCGCCCGCTGGCAAGTCCCGCGACGCATTAAAGCGACCTTATTTTATGCTCGATCGAACGCCGCCAAATGTCGCCTTCACATCTACTCCGGGCGCAGCCATCAATACTAGCACTGCCTCATTCTTGATTGGTGCATCGGACTCCGGAAGCGGCGTTCAAAGAGTCGAATGTCGACTGGGGAATTCAGGCGTTTTTACAGCGTGTCCTTATGGCGACAGCCCGTATTCCGTAACCGTGGATACACCAGGGAGCTACTCCCTTTATGTTAGGGCGTATGATAACGCCGGCAAAGTATCTTCAACAGTGACACACACATTCGCCTACGACCCAACAGTCATAGGCACTTTTTCCATCGTCGGCGTCACGGGCGGAGCAGACAGTGTCGCAGACGTTTGCTTAACTTCAGGAAGTACGCCAACCTTTTCATGGGGAGCGTCAACAAATGCCGACTCCTACGATGTCACCGTCTACCAGGCTGATGGAGTAACAGAAGCCTGTGCCACTCAAAACACAACCTCGACATCTTTTGCGCCAGCGGGGTGTAACCTGACGAGCGGCTCTTATAGGCTTGCTGTTGCGGCAAAGCGTTCTAGTGGTACGGGTTTGGACGCCTCAAACAATTTGTTCGCATTCACAGTCGATACCGTAGCGGCCTCAGCCAATTCAACGATTGCTGGAACGACGCCAGTTGTAGCAAATGGTACATCGACTTCAACTATAACGATCACGTTATTAAACAGCTCTTTGTGTTCGATACAAGGAATAACCCCAACATTTGGCGCAACGGATACTGGTAGCGCAAACGCCTATGCCGCATGTTCTGCGAGCAACAGCGCTGGTGTGAGCACTTGTACCATGACGTCAACTAAGGCGGAGTCAAAAACGCTTTCTATTACCGGACCGCTGGCTAAATCAGGCGGTACCGTGATCTTTACCCATGGAGCAGCTTCTGCAGTTTTGTTTGCACAGCAACCAAGTACGTCGACTGTAGCCGGTGTAGATTTTGCCTCTCAGCCCATTGTGCACGTAGTGGATGCCAATGGTAATATTATTACCTCTGGCGTAGACGCCTCTGCGCAGGTGACTTTGTCGGTTACAACTGGCGTTGGCTCGATCAACGGAACAACCACTGTTACAGCATCTTCAGGTGTTGCGACATTTACCGGACTCGATATGACGGTGTCTGGCGCTAAGGTGATGACCGCAACAAAGCAAGATTTGTCAGGCAGTGGTGGTATTGGCGCTCTAGCAGTTGCATCGAATGGATACACGATCACACATGCTGCGGCTTCAAAGATTGTGTTTGCAACCTCGCCTGGTTCTGCAAAATACGGTCAGGCCTTTAACCCTCAAGGTATTATTGAGGTACAAGATCAATACGATAACAGAGTTACAACGGGTGCTGATGCTTCCGCGACAATAACTATTAGTAAGCATGCAGGCTCTGGCACCCTTGCGGGTACTCTCACTGAAGCGGCATCTTCTGGTGTGGCTGATTTAAGCGGCAATGGTATTGCTAATGACACGGTTGGCACCATCACCCTGAGGGCCACAAAACCAGATCTTACAGGTTCAGGCGGTGTAGGGGTGTTAACTGTCGATGCGAGCGTAGTAGTGACCCCAGTATCTTGCGACTCTGGTAATTTCGCAACGACGTGTACAATAAGTACGGTACAAGATGTTCCAAACGGAGCGACGATAGCGGCGAACAACCTCACCATCGCAAGTTCTGGGCAGCTTCGAAATCTCAACAACCTTGAGGGGTTTACAATTAACCTCACCGGTAATTTGACAACAGATGGTGCCTCAAAGATTCAGGCAAACGTTGAAGTCAACGCAGTTAACATGCAGTTTAATAATACCCCCAATGACACAGTCGCCTGCGGGGGAGCTATTAATGCCGCAGGTCTTGGGGGACTGGGCGGAAAGCGAACAGGCAATGATTCCATTACCGGCCTAGGTAGTGGCGGCGGTACTTGTATAGACTCATCAGGGTGGTCATGTTCAGGAGCAAGTCACGCTGGATTGGGCGGCGCCGGCGAGGCTGTGCCAGCCGTAGCAGCTGTTTATGGTTCATCAAGTTTAGCAAATACTTTTGGATCGGGCGGCGGGGGGCCAAGCGTCTATGCAGCCGGAGGAAGTGGCGGGGGTCGCATTCGCCTGGTTGCTAGCGGTACCATCACCGCTCCATCGACCGGCTTCATCGCATCGGCTTGCGGAGGTTCAGGCGGAGCTTGGAACAACTTGAACGCTGGCGGCGGTTCAGGAGGTTCAATTTATGTTGAGGCGACTGGCTTTAGTGGAGAGGTGAGGCTCAACGCCAGAGGCGGAACCTCTGGAGGCGGTCTTACTTCGACCTACAAGGGCTCAGGTGGCGGCTCAGGAGGTTACATAAAAGTTGTAAGTCCTAAGCTGCTCTCTGCAACCAACGTGATTGTTTTTGGACTGTCAGGAACACATGCGACAGGGGAAGACGGAATGTATGAGCAAACGGTTGCTGACTGGAGTGTGGCACTTTGCGATTCTGGCGACTTGGCTACGACCTGCACGGTATCATCAAAAAAATTCGTTCCGCATGGGGCCAACATAGTAGGTACAGGTAGCATAGTGGTGGCAAGCGGTGGCCAGATTGTAAACAATCAAAGACTTGCAACGTACTCTATTAATTTGGGTGGAAACTTCACTGTCAATTCTGGCGGCTCCGTTACCGGAAACCTTTACCCATTGGTTGCCACGAACATCACCCTGAACGGGCAAATTATTGCGAGCAGTATTGGATACCCTGGTGCAGGGCCGATGGGCGGTACAACGAGGGCAAATGGAGGAGGTCCCGGCGGCGGGCAATCTGGCGAGTCCGGCGGAGTTAGAAGTGGCGGCGGTGGCGGCTATGGTGGAGCAGGTGGAAGTGGTGCTTTCGCTGGCTCTACTGGCGGAGCTGCATATGGATCGGTGAATGATCCGACTGATTTCGGATCAGGCGGAGCTTTGAATGGTCTTGGGGGTTATTCATCTGCTGGAAGCGGCGGTGGTAAATTGAGCCTTCAAGCAAGCGGCAATATTGTTATCTCGAGTACAGGGGGAGTTTTGGCCGATGGAGGAGGCCCAGGTGGCGACAATGCCGGCGGGGGATCAGGCGGAACGATAAGAATTGCGGCTTCGAACTTCACGTTGGCAAGTTTGGACACAAATCTGTCTGCCCAAGGAGGCCAGGGGGGACCTGTCGGTACTTCAGGTGTAGGCGGCGGTGGTGGCGGAGGGGGTAGGATTTGGATTGATCCTGCTACTAAAATCGTAGTGACATCGGGGCCTAACACTTCCTTTTTTAGAGCATTTGATGTGCGCCCAGGACCAGTGTCGTCAGGCAGCTCTGCAGAGTATGGTTCGATTGGCTACGAATACGCAGTGGCGGACGATATTTGTGATACCGGAAGCTTAAATACGACGTGCAATATCCATTACTTTAAACCGATCCCAGATGGCTACACGGTTTCAGGAACAGGGAGCTTAGTGATCGGGGATGGTTCGACGTCAAACGGTGGTTTGTCTAATTTAAATACTGAAGAGAGCTTCACCGTAAACATGTCGGGAGACGTTACGCTACGAACTGGTGCCGGATGGATTAGAGGCAACGCAACAATAAACGCAGCTAATTTAACTCTTGAGCAAGGATCTGGAATTACGGCTACATCGCAGGGGCACCCGGGTGCAAATACTCACGGCTCTAACTCTTACAATGGCGTGGGAGTAGGTGGCGGGTTATTTGGTCAAGCAGCTGCCCAATCTCAAAGGGTAGGAGCCGCAGGCGGAGGAGGACACGGAGGGGCCGGTGGAGCAGGTAGCGTCGCCGGGGCATCTGGTGGAGCCACTTACGGCTTGAACACAGCACCCATAACCTTTGGTTCTGGCGGAGCAGGCACGGAAAACTGGGCATGGTCAACAGTGCTATGTAATGGTGGTATAGGCGGCGGTGCTTTAGCAATAAATGTGACGGGTGATCTTACGATGGGCCACCTAACAAATATTACCGCGAGTGGTTCATCAGGTGGTTCACACGTGTATATGTGCGGGGGCGGCGGCGCCGGAGGAAGTATATACATTAATGCCGGTGGCGCTGTTTCTCTGTTTTCCGCGACTAGTCAAATTCAAGCTAGAGGCGGCGATGGTGGAACGGGCAGTACTTATCAGTGCGGAGGCGGGGGCGGCGGTCGAATTTCCATCGTGCGCGGCTCAGGTTCAGCTGTGGACACGGCCTCTTTATCTGTTACAGGTGGCGCATCTTCAAGCGAAGCTGGCGCTGCTGGGACGATTTATCAAAACTAAACGCAACAACTAGATTCGTTGTAGGCGTGGAAGGCTGCCCAAGGATTGGGCGATTTCTTCGTTGGAGTGAATTTCTTACCCTCAGTCTCGATGAGTTTATTGGTTCATCGACGGCTTGTGGTAAACTAGGCTTAACCGACCAACTTAAATATCTATTCAGTTGTGGGATTAACTAGCTTTCTGTCCGAAAAGACATAAAGCCTGAAAAGCCCTGCTGAGTGATATGCACGTGATAATCGTGTAGCTTTAAAAAATAGGTTTTAAATGGGTATCACTTCTAAACCACTTGTAAAAATAATCTTATTATTGTCGCTTTCACCCTCTCTGTGGGCTTGGCCTTCAAACTCTGACGAGTCAGGGGATGCAGCGAGCGAAAGCTCGATCAACTCCTCGGATACTGATACAGAAGAAGGCGTGCGCGGCTCGCAGTTTGCTTTTATAAAATTCCCATTCACGATGAAGTTTAAGAGGAAATATAACGACCCAAATGAGGATCGTTCGAGCAGCTCGACACTTTTCTTCACGATGTTTGATAAAGCAAATTTTGAGATTCGCGATGAACTGGGCCGAATATGGACAACTCGCGCCACCTTGTCTCGAGATTTACCCTCGCCAGAGGGTAGAGCCAGTTTTGTAATTTTGGATTATACGAGCTCAGTTATTGCCATTTCCAGGCGGCGCCAAAAGATTTTAATTTCTTTTTCTAGGATAGAAACAGGCCGAGTATTTGTTGAGTATAGTAGGCAGGCAGGCCTGTCACTTTTGTTGCATCGGGAACCAAAAAAATTTTTTATCCTTAAAGACTTGGTAGAAAACGACCCGCAGCTTCTAGAAGACACAGCTGATAAAAGCCGTTGGCGTTGGAGCTCAGAGAATCAAGAAGCCGCAGACTCTTGTCAGACTCTGTTTGGCAGCTAAACCCGCAGACGTTATTACCAAATCGTACGGAGTCACTTGTGGGACTTATTGCGTTAAACCTGTGCTTTAAAACGCCAACACGGCGCCAACTATAATGCGATGAGTCCCACAAGTGACTCCGTACGATTCTAGAATGGTGGTGGGTTAAGGATAGCGCCTTTCACGGATGGTCCGCCAAGCTCTAGATCTTTTCGGGTCAAATAATTGTGAGAGACAATTTTGACACTGTAGCCAACGCGAGAACCAATGGCGCAACTTCCGGGTATGGGATCTTTTCCTTCGTTGTAGCATTCACCAAAGCTCGCCGGAAAGCGAAAGTCAGAAGGCCCAGTTGGCGACCAGCCGGTCAAAAGATGATGATAAGACTTTAAAAGATAAAAATTGGTCTGAGGGTCACTGAGTCGAACTGCAAAATCCATTTGATCGCGAATGTTCATCAGCACTTCATCGCGTGTGCCAAGATCTCCAAGTATAAACTGCCCTTTCAAAATACCTTGCTGCATTCTCTGCCGATAGTTGGAATCAAAACTGGGGTCGACGGAATAATAAGTGGAATCAAAAAGATCGGGCGCAACGGCTGATATTTCTAAATCGCGAATCCAAGGGCCAATGCTTTTGTCGTTTGCAAGCGGACGGTTCAGTTGTGGTTTTAGTGCCCACGCCAAAGGATCAGATCCTTTGCTCTCGAAGCTTGCGGGCAGAAGCCCCCACCAGTCGGTCGTCATTCCCGTTACTTTTTGAAAGGTGCTCGCAAATAACGAGAGCGCTAACCGGGAGTTGAGACCCAAAGCGTCGCCTGGAAATCTGGAATAGTTGGGCACGCTCGATGAAGTAAACTCTTGAGGAGCACCATCTTCATAGCGCTCTGGAGTAAGAGGTTCTAGCTTTTCTCCGCCCGAAGATTTTTCAGATCCGTAGGGCCAGAGTGAATTCATCCATGGACCGATTCTTCCGCCAAATGGTTTTGCGTAAGAAACGGCTGTTAATGTGATGGGCTTACCGAATGGCGCAAACGGCTTACGAGGCTTTGATGTGATTTTCACACCAACGTAACCCATAATCCAGGGATTCTTTTCAACTCCTAGCAGAGATTTGTACGGGCTGCTCTTTGGCGGCTCAAGATAAAGATCAGCAAGAATGCCTTGGGGATCTATCTTTGACTTGTTGGCGTTGTAAAAATTTGGAAGCCCCTGCCACAGTGGTTTGACTTGTCCGCTACAGCCGCCCGCAGTGTTAGAAAAATCAGTGTAAAGAACTGTCGGATAGATTTCGATCTCTTTCAGCCAACGGTCGAATGGTATGCCGCCAAAGGAGTTGAAAATTTCAAATTCATAGTCCTCTAGGTTGGCCCGAGTTAAGTTGTTCGAGAGCGTTTTTTCCGCTCCCTCTCGAGCGCTCCTTCCGTCGAGATCCGTGAAGTCCTCGGGTGAGCGTGCAACTTCCGCGGCCAGAGCTCGAATGGTTTTGAGCCTCGAGCCAACCTCTAGCCGATAAGAAATCATCCATGTTGCCGCGATGGCCCAGTTGATGCTTCCCGACGTTTGGCAACTGTGTTCGATCACTTGGCCTGCATCTTTGACTATGCCTGCTATGCGCTCATTCAAATCTGCCAACGGTCCGAAAAGGCCTGGGATAAGCGTGAGTTCTTGAAATTTAGGAATCCGAATTCGCGCCTCGTGGCAAAGGTTTTGGCGACTGCTTTTGCCTGACCAAAAACTTGAGGCAATACAAACTGAAGGAACGGAATCACCTAAGTGATAAGGTGCCTCAAGCTTAGAGGTCTCATTTGAAATGAAAGCGGGGTGACTTCTACGGGAGTTGTCACCAAGAACTCGCAGTCGCCAGGCAAGAAGCTTCCAAGCCTGGCGAATCTGATAATTCTCGTGGGCGATAGCTCCCAAAAGCTGAGCCTGCTTAGCTGCTGCATAGTAAGCGGCTATGTCTGCACTGTTTTGAAGATTGATTTTATCATGCACGACCAAACCGACATTGATGACCATTGCAAAAAGCACGAAGAGTATTTGAAAAATGAGAGCAATAAGTATGGCCATCTGGCCACGTTGATTTTTGCAGGACATCCCTTCATTTTAGTGAAATCCAGAAAAAAGTCTCTGTAGAAGCTTGGACGTTGGCCGAGCTCTGAGTGATTTTGACATTCGTAAAGAGTTTGAGAGAATAAGAACGACTCAAAAAACCAACGAGGTATACGGAATTGGCTTTAAACATTCACATAGCTAAAAATTTTCGCGATTTTCAGAAAAAAGGAAACTACTGTATTGCGGCTGCGACGTTTGCGGCAAGTTTGGGTGCCGCCTGTGCTGTGAATGCCGGAGTCATCAGCGAAGGCTGGTACAAGGTCTTGATGTCTGGTGAGCACCAAGGATACATGGTTGAAAGGACTAACTACGACCCAAGCACCAAACTTTACACGGTGAATACGTTCTTAAGAACGCATCCTAAGAGTGGCAATGCATCAGAAAGCACAAGCGCCGTGTTTCACGGAGCGGAAAAGAATTTTGCACCCGTAAGTTCAAAGTATATTTGGCTAGGTGGCGATTCTGCCCGCACCGTCGAGGCCAAATACAACGGACGCATAGTCAGCGCGATCATCAATCAACACAACAATAAAAAACCCCTTTCTTTTACGAAAGAACTTCAGTCGGATGGCCGCAAGTCAGAAGATGCCAAAGAAAAAGCTCAACCAGACCTTATTTTGGCGGCAGCAGTGCGAATGAGAATTTTCTTAGGCCCAGAGAGTCTGAAGAGTGGCATCAAGGTTGGCCAGCGGTTTGATTTTGATGCCATTGCCGAAGAGGGAGCCAAAAGTAATGGAGACAGCCAAGGCTACTACGACACTTTGAACGTCTATCCGTACAAAGTTCAAATTGTGGATTTGGCGAATGAGGGAGGATTTGAGACTTTTCGGTTCGTGACAAGTTATCTAGGTCAAGAGTCAGTCAGTTATTACACTCTTACAGGGGATCTTGTAAGAGTCAGTGTTCCGCAAAAAGGAATCGAAATTGTCAGAGTCGACTCAGAGGCTTCAGCAGTGTACGGGCTTCCAAAAAGTGAAAAAAGCTTGAAAGAACAATTTGGAACCGTGCCCGTAGCGACTCCGCTAAGACGCCTACCGACCCGACAAGAAAGACCAAAGCTGAAAAACCTTGAGGGCGAGCCAAATCCCAATGTGCCGAAGGGTTTGTCTGTGCCACCGGGTAAGGGTATAGAAATTCAGCCAAATATTGAGAAAGAAAAAGGAAACAAATCGGGCCAAGAAAGCGGCGCAGGCGATAACAAAGCGAAAGAAGTGCCAAAAGTTAAAAAGGATGCTGAGTGATTTCGTTCTTGGTCCGAAGGCTGATAATGACAGTTCCAGTTTTGGTTGGTGTTGCCACATTTACCTTTTTGCTCATTCACTTTGTGCCTGGTGATCCGATTGATTTGATGTTGGGTGAGAGCGCCTCTTACGAAGACAAACTTCAGCTACGTGAGGAGATGGGTTTAAATCAACCACTTCTCACCCAGTACAAAGACTATTGGACAAAGCTCAGCCAACTTGACCTTGGTAGATCCTACCTAAGCCGCCGCCCTGTATTTGACGAAATCAACGATCGAGTAGGCGCAACGGTGGAGCTAGCCCTTGCGGCCATATTTATTTCGCTATTCGTAGGCGTTCCGTTAGGTATCATTGCAGCTGTGAAACAGTATACAAAGTTTGATCACTCGATATCAGTGTTGGGACTATTAGGTATGTCGCTTCCTGGGTTTTGGGTTGGTCCAATGCTGATTCTTATCTTTTCAATAAAGCTGGGCTGGTTTCCGGTGAGTGAGCGTGGGGGACTTGAGAGTTTGATTTTGCCGGCTGTGAGCTTGGGCCTTCCTTTGGCGGCAATTATGATGCGAATGACCCGTGCTTCAATGTTAGATGTTATTAAAGAGGATTACATTCGTACAGCCCGCTCTAAAGGAATGGGCAACTTTTTGGTGTACTCAAAGCATGCTCTTAGGAACGCGCTGATGCCTGTAATTACTATTCTTGGAATTCAGCTCGGAGCACTTCTTACGGGCACAGTTATTACTGAAACCATTTTTGACTGGCCTGGCATTGGCACGCTCTTCTTCTCTTCAATTCAGCAGCGAAATTACCCTCTTGTTCAAGGATGTGTGCTTTTAATTTCAACGACATATGTTGTCGTCAATCTAGCAACCGACGTGATGTACGGAGTTGTTAATCCGAAAGTTAGAGTGCAATGACAGAGGCGAATCTCTTAAAGATAATAAAAAAGAGACCCCTTCTCATTGCTGCAGCCGTGTTGCTTGGGTCAATGTGTTTAATAGCTATTTTTGCACCGTTCATAGCCACTCATGATCCGCGAAGTATTTCTCTTCCGGACCAGTTTCAAAATCCCAACTCTTCGCATCTCTTTGGAACAGATCAAAATGGTAGCGACGTCTTTTCACGAGTGGTATACGGGGCGAGAATCAGCTTAATCGTCTCTTTGAGTGTCGTTTTGATTTCGGCAACAGTCGGAACTTTTTTGGGAAGTTTGGCAGGCTATTTTGGCGGCTGGGTAGATACACTTCTTATGCGTTTTATCGACATGCTATACGCCTTCCCGGGCTTTTTATTAGCATTGAGTATCGTGGCTTTTCTTGGGCCGTCTATTGGCAATCTCATACTCGCATTATGCATCACCGGGTGGACGGGCTACGCCAGACTTGTCAGAGGAGAGGCCCTTCATCTTAAAACACGAGATTTTGTCACGGCATCTAGAGCCGTTGGTGCTGGCTCGTTTCGGCTCGTAGGAATTCACATTCTGCCAAATTTAGTTGGCCCACTTGTTGTTCAAATGACCTTTGGTATGGCCGGTACGTTGATCGCGGAGTCGTCTTTAAGTTTCTTGGGTTTGGGTGCGCCGCCCACAGAGCCAACGTGGGGTGGTTTACTCAATGTTGGAAGAGTTTATCTTGTAGAAGCCCCACACTTGAGCTTTTTTCCGGGTGTCATGATTGTGATGGTTGTACTCAGTTTTAATTTGTTCGGAGACGGTCTTCGAGATTATTTAGATCCGAAGTGATCGCGACCTTGGTCTGATTTGCTAAAGCAAACTAATTTCATTCGGCATTTGAATGCATGACTCATTGTCTTTGAGATAAATAACGTATTCAATCATATTAGTGGCTTTATCTCTTAGACAGAAAATCGGTCAAAATTTTTTCATTGGGCTCTCCGGTAAAGAGCTGACCGACGAAGAGCGTTCATTTATCATCGCAAACAATATCGGCGGAGTGGTTTTGTTTGCAAGAAACTGCGAAACCCCTGAGCAGATTCATCAACTCATTTGTCAGGTTCAAGAAGCTGGGCAGAAGTCAGAAGAAAAGGTACCCCTTTGGGTAGGTATTGATATGGAGGGCGGAAGAGTTCATCGCCTGAAATCTCCCTTCACAATTTGGCCGGCTATGAGGCAACTGGGTAAACTCGACTCCCCCTCGATGGCGTTTCGATTTGCAGAAGCGTTGGGCCGGGAGTTAAAGGCAGTTGGTATCAACCTCAACTTCTCACCGAGCGTGGATGTACTTACAAACCCAATGAATCAGGTCATTGGCGATCGCGCACTTTCAAGTGATCCTGAGCAAGTGTCAAAGCTGGGGTCAGGGATCGTAAGGGGATTTATCAAAGCGGATATACTTCCGGTGGCAAAACACTTTCCGGGTCATGGGCAGACGAGTGTAGATTCCCATGTTGATTTGCCTGTGGAATCTACAACTCTTAGCGAACTCAAAGAAAGAGAGCTCATCCCTTTTAAGAAGGTCTTTCGCGCGCGCTTGGACATTGTAATGACGGCGCATGTTTTGTTTCAAGCGATCGATCCAGACTGGCCGGCTTCGCTTTCTGAAGTTTTTCTCCATCAAATTCTTAGAAAAGACATTGGTTACAGGGGGCTAGTAATCACCGACGATCTCGACATGGGCGCTCTCAGGAATCGATGGAGTCAAGAAGAGATCGCTGTTCAAGCCGTCCATGCAGGGGCCCACTTTCTCTTGTATTGCAACGATCCCTCATCTCCTGAGAAGGCAATAACAGCGATTGAGAAAGCCTTGGAGTCCAACATTATATCGAAAAATATTATCGAAAATAATCACAAACTCGCAATAGAGTTGAAATCAAAAAAACTGAAAAGTTACTCTGTTAGTAGCTACAATGAGCTCAAGCACTTTATTGGATGCGGAGAACATCAGGAGCTTGCCCTTGCCATTAAAGAGGGGCGCATTCTCGAGGCTACTAGTCAAGCCGACTCGGCTTGACAGGTCGAATCTTTCAAAGCAACTTGTGAAAAATCTTTGGGTAGTGGGGAAGTCCGGTGAAAATCCGGCGCTGTGCCGCAACGGTAAAGAGGTTATGCTTCTTAGCCCGAATGCCAATGCCCATGATAACTCTCGAGCAAGAGGTATTTTTTTATGTATTTTGCATTTGCCCTTTCGGCCTTTGCATTCCTTTCAACTTCTGCCGCGTTTTCTGATTTGCCCACAACCGTGCAAAAGCCCTCGCCGTCTGCGAGCAAACTTAAAGATGGGTGGGTTGAGGCCACACCGTTAAAACCATTTTCTCCCCAGCTGGGCATTTGGCCACACAAAACTATTCACAACAATGAGGGCACCTTTTCCCGCGTTCTTTTTTCTGACTCCCTTCTTCGCGATCCGTCGCTTTTTGCAAGCGAGCAGGGATCACCAACGATTTCCATTCGAGGCTCCGGTGCAGCGGGCAGAATTACAGGACTCGTCAATGGGGTAAACCTCAACCTTGCCGATGGACTTGGGGCCAGAAGGTTATTCTTTCCGGTGGAGGTTGTTGAGAAAACCTCTGTTTTAATGAACCCGGCCTCCACGTATTTAGGAACAGGAGCCTTAGGCGGGGCAATCAGCTTTTCAGTGGAGCCCACGACAAACAAAAAATTGAGAGTAGGAATTGCAGACTTCGGCAGTCGAAACATTTTAACTTCGTGGGGACAAAAAGAAGTTGGACAGATATCTTACTTTCACGACCACACGAATGGGGATTTTGAATACAACCTGCAAAGTGCAGAAGCTGGCGGCAAAAGAGTTCGAAACGACAAAAGCCTTCAGAGAGTCGTCGCCGTATCAGACTCCTCAATAGGCAACTGGCAACTTCAAACTTTTGGTTTGTTTGCACAAGAAGTCGGTTCGCACCCAGGGATGGTTGGGCAGGCGGCTAGTAACTTTAAAGATACAGGATCCGTCGTAAGCGTGGCTATGACATCAAGTCGTTTCTCTTTTGGACAGTTCTCGCAAAGCGTCTCGCGCGTCGGGTTAGATTCGGAATTTGGTCCGACAGAAGGGTACTCCTCAACTTCTCGCTTCGAATCTCGAACAAATTGGAAAAAGCAATTTGTAGATGACCTTGAGTTGGAATTTTTTAACGATCTCATTTGGGATGAATTCACTTCTAGTTACACGATCGATTCAAAAAAGTTAACCCAAACACGGGCTGAGCCAGGTTTTCGCACAAGGTTCTCCGCATTCGATGACTGGATACTAGAGGCCGGCAGCCGCTATTCATCAAGTGTAGAGTCGTTTGCCAACTCGCTGGGTATATCGAGAGAAATCTCAGGGCACGTAGTTCAGTTAGGTTATTCAGAGGGATACCGAATTCCTTCTTTAACAGATCTTCATGCAAATGCTCCAACTTTTCAGGGAAACTCTCGGTTAGAGCCAGAAGGCTCAGGTCAAATACAAGCGTCTTTCCAAAGAGAATCTCAAAGGCTGGCCCCTAATGTATTAGAACACTTCGGCTATAGTGTGCAGATTTACCGAACTGACTTCAGGAACTACTGGGTGAGTGAAGATTTGGGTAGTGGTGTTTTTTCTAAGAGAAATGCCGCTGCTGCTCAGGTAGATGGATTTGAGCTCTCAATGAATTATGAAGATTTACTTGCGGATGTAACTTTGAGTTACACCTATACTGATGCCGTAGATGCTAACACAAAGGAACGATTAGTAACATCTCCAGAGCAGAAGGCTCGTTTAATATTAGTAGTCTACTGGGGTCCCTTAGCTTTTGAAAATCATCTCACCCATAGCTCCACCTACTTCGTTCAGGATTTTTCTTCGAATTCACGTCGTGAACTTCCGGGATGGACGAAATGGGATTTTCAACTTTCAACAGTCAGAGTTGGCTCTACCCGAGCCGTTTTTGGTGTAAGAAATATCACCAATCAACCCATCGAGCTCTCGCTCGGCTACCCTGAGAGACAAAGGTTTTGGTATTGCTCTTTGGAATATGAAATATGAGAAGACAATCAGTTGTACTATTGTTTTCTCTGGGTTTCGCATTTGCGGCAAAGGCCGCTTCAGATGCTGGCCCGTCTAATTTTCATCGCGTCGTCTCTCTCTCACCAGCGATTACGGAAATCCTTACTCATCTAGGTATAACAGATAAGTTAGTTGGCATAACCGAACAGTGTGACGACTATGACCCGAGCTTAGCTAAAATAGAAAGTGTCGGTGATTACTTTAAGCCAAACTTTGAAAAGGTAGCAATGCTTAAGCCAGATATCCTACTTGTACCTGATGAGGGCGTAGGTTACTCAGAGCGCGAACCAAAGAGAATAGGCTTGAGATATGAAGTCATGCGTCTGAAGGCTTTGTCTGACTATCCATTTGTGGTTGAAAAGCTGGGGGAATTATTTAAGCGAAAAGATGTTGCTCAAAAAATGTCGCGTCAGTGGCGATCTCAGTGGGAGGCGCTAGATAAAAAAAACCAAGGGAACGTTCTTATACAGCTTCAGTTGTCCCCGCCGATCTTTGCGGGCGGCGGTACCTTCTTGAGCGAGGCTTTCGCGCGGTGTGGTTTCACGAATATCCTATCAAAGCAAGTGGGCTATCCGCAGGTTTCAAGAGAGGCTCTTGCCAAGTTTGACGAAGAGTTTCTTGTGGTGCCGCTTATTCACGAGAAGACTAGGTCCGTTTCAGATTTTTGGAAGTTTCAGAGCAGAGCTATCTTGCTTGATGAAAGACTGTTTGAAAAACAATCTCCCCCAGTAAACATTGTGAGGCTAGGTCCCTCGTTTTTAATTGCAGCAAAAGCTGTTTGTGAGGCCTTGGCGCGACAGCTTCATTCGAAGAAGTCATCAAATGAAATGGAATAATATCAATCGGTACCCCATGGTTTATCTAACACTTCTCGTGTTATTTGCCGTTTTTTTATTCTTCTCTCTTTCAGATATTCGCTTGTTTTCGGATGCGTGGGTCGAACTTCGACTCCTTAGGTTTTTTTCCATACTGATTACCGGGATTTGTTTGGGAATATCGGGCAGCGTTTTTCAGTCTGTCACACAAAATCCAATTGCCGATTCTTACACTCTCGGAGTCAGCGGTGGCGCCTCTCTTGGCGCCGCACTTGCTCTAGGATTAGGTGTTGGTTTGCAAGAGATCTCGTTTCTCGCCGGAAGTTTTTTCGGTGCGCTATGCTCCGTGCTCTTGCTTCTCGCTTTGGTGAGAAATATGGACTTAGCTGATTCGAACCGTTTACTGCTAGTTGGCTTTTCTCTTAGCCTCATTTGTGGAGCCTTCGTATCGATGATTATGATGGTACTTTCGGCCGCAGATTTGCAAAAATCTTACTACTGGATGGCTGGACAATTTGGTACATGGAGAGACGGGCTAGCGATTTATCTTTGGGCGCCTGTTTTGATGACAACCCTGTTGTTGAGCGGTCTATCACGAAAGCTAGACGTACTTAGTTTGGGTTCGGATTTTGTTCGCGCCTGTAAACTAAGACCTGAAAAAATTGTAAGACACGCGCTCTTGTTAGGCTCTCTGTTGGTTTGTTTCGCCGTTTCTTTGTGTGGAGTTATGGCTTTTGTAGGAATCGTATCTCCACATCTAGCAAGAAGAATCTCGCTGCGGTATAGCCATAGAGATCATTTCGTGTATGCCTCGTTCATTTCGGTGTTACTGCTACTTCTCTCGGATTGCATTGCGCAAAGCCTGTTCTATCCGAGGGAAATTCCTACTGGTGCGATTGTCGCCGTACTTGCCGGCCCAGCGCTCATAATTCAGATCGCCATGCAATACAGTCGTTTTTCAAAAAGGAATGTGGGTTTATGACATCTTGCAAAAGCACTGTGCAAAATGTGTCAGAGTTCCTCAGTGACAATGTTTCATTTCAAATTGTCTGGCTGTGTGGTCTAAATGGCAGCGGCAAAACCACCTTTCTAAAAAATGTCCTTGAAGTGCTAAGCCGTGAAAAAGGCGAGTCTCAGAAAAGCAGCATTGGCTACTTGCCGACCTATCTACCTAGACCCGATGGGATGCGAGTGCGGGACTTGTTAGAGATTTTGGGGTCCACAAAACCTTTT
>PEZS01000007.1 GCA_002778785.1 Bdellovibrionales bacterium CG10_big_fil_rev_8_21_14_0_10_45_34
TCAGGATGGACAATTTTTACACTTATTTCGGCCTAGCCCCTTCCTTCACCCCAGGAAAATTAGGAGAACCCCTTTGATTTCACCTAATACGTAAAAATCAGGTTAAAACTAACGTGAGGATGCGCCAGCCTTAGCCTCCAATGCCTTAAAAACCACTGCTGCAAAATGGGCTTGATATGTCCATTTTGTATGTTGTTTTGGACATTTGGTGACCACATTTTGACTTTGTATCTCAAGCTCCGGCGGCGGAGCTGAAAAAATAGATTAAGCCGAGCGTATAGCACGCATACATGACAAGCAGAAATGCGCCCTCCGCGCGGGTCACTCTGCTTGACGACTTCATTACGATACCCATCATAAAAGTGGCGCCCAACATAACCGGCAAATCATAATTCACGTAAGAGTTATCAAGTGCAATCGCCTCACCACTCACTACGGCGCTTCCGCCCAATACCATTAAGCTGTTAAAAATATTACTCCCCAAAATATTGCCAAGGGCGATTTCGGGGTGACCATGAATTGCAGCAAGTACGGATGATACAATCTCTGGTAGAGAAGTACCAATTGCAACCACAGTAACTGCAACCACATTTTTGCTAATTCCAAGCATCTCAGAAAGCAGCGACGCAGCCTGAACAAGATAGTGAGCCCCAACTCCCAGCATAGTAACGCCGGTGATAAGCAGTAGGTACGGTGCTAACCAGTACAGGTATCCGCCGACAAGCTCGATTCCCATGTTCTTTCCTCGAGGCCGGCTTGAAGCACTACCAATAGAAACCTCGCTCGGAAGCTCTTCCCTTAGTTTGTTTTCTTCAAGGCTTATCTGGTTTGAGGTACCTTGCACCTTTGCCGTCCTGATTTGAAATACAATATGCCCAACTTGAAGAAGAACTAGCGTAGCTCCCACTAAAACAGTGATCTCACGAAATGCCACTGCGGATACATGAATCATCAAAGTAACAAAAACCAAAAACCAATAATCCCATCGTATCAACTTGGTCGTAATGCCGATGGGTTTAAGTAGTGCTGTAAGCCCCAAAACCAAGGTGATATTTGCTATGTTACTGCCGATCACGTTACCGGCTGCGATCGAGGGTTCTCCCTGCCAAGCTGCTTGCAAACTCACAAGTAACTCGGGCGCACTTGTGCCAAACGCAACGACGGTCATACCGATCATCATCTGCGAAATACCAAAGTTGGTGGCTATCTCTGCCGCAGACTTTACAAGGAGCCTGCCACCTAAGGCTATCGTGATCGCACTCATCAGCAAAATAGTAATTTGAAGAATCATAAACTAAGGATTTCCTACCCACCAGGCTATGGCGCCAAAAGTGACTGCTCCCATTTGCCCTCTACCAGGCGCCACTGAATGCGTTCATGGAATCGATTCTCGTAGCCTTGCCAAAACTCTACTTGGTAAGGAGCCAAATAGTAGAATCCCCAATTTTCGGGGCGAGGAATCTCGCGACCTTTATACTGAACTTCCAGGGCTTCGATCTGCTGTTCCAGTTCTTTTCTCGAAGAGATGACATGGCTTTGAGGAGAACAATACCCGCTGAGCTGGCTACCCCTCGGTCGCGCTTTCCAGTAACTATCCGACGCATCGGCGGATCCTTTAAGAATTTTTCCGCGAACTCTTACCTGCCTAGACAAAGACTTCCAATGAAAGGTCATCGCGCCGGAATCGTTGCTCTTTAGTTGTTGCCCCTTCGCAGAGTCATAGTTGGTAACAAAAGACAGTCCACCTTCCATCAAACCCTTATAGAGCAGCACTCTTGCATCGACCCGACTATTTACGTCCACAGTAGATAACGTAAAAGCTTCAGCAAGAGCTTCATGAGCCGACGCCTCTTTTAACCATGCTTCAAAAGTTCTAAACCATTCCTGCATTCAAATAACTCCAAGGCGCCAAGCACATTCAACGATCATTCAACGTCTCTACGCCACCGGTTTTCGCCACCTTCAGTCAATGCCGCAATTAAAAAGCAGCCATAGCACTTCCCGTAGAAGCCTAGCCGCTTATCAGCATTCACCCTTTACATGCCTTTTACGGGAAATATGCCTCCCCGAAGATAAGGTGGCAAGAGTGTTATTTTACTTTAAAGATTTCTGGGTGAAGGCAGGATGAGGAGGCGAGCTTGCGGTTCACGGGCTGCGTGAACTCCTGTTGAATCATTTCCACTAACCTAAGACATCCATATTTTTGCCACTGATTCTTTCGCGCAACTGGGCTCATAGCAAAGGAGAAGGGCTTTTTCGATTTATTTTTTAACACAACCACACCCTCGACTTTTACTGTGGCATCGGTTGGTTTCGCTCTAAGTGCAATGTTTGCAAACTCCTTATAAGTCAAACTCTTAGATGAATCACTTCCCGCATTTGGCGTCGCCTTGTGAATAACGACACGCTCAATATCAGAAGCTTGCAAGCTTTCTCTAGTTGACCCTTGCTCTAAAAATCCTGAGTAAGAATTAAAGTAAGGGTTTATAACTGTAAATCTGGAATCGTCAATACAGGATTTGTTGATCCCATTTAAGCCGTTTAACCCATTGATTTGCAGTTTTATATATTCGCCGGCTGCCGCAAATATGAGATCTTCGGGTTTTTTCTTCCATAAAGAATCGCAGTTTATTTTGGCCTCAAGACTGATGGAGTAAAAAAGAGCAAAGCAAAGAATTGAGAGTGTTCGTTTCATTCTTTACCTCCCGTTTTCTTTAAAGCACCATCATTGCAGTCCTTCACGCAATTATTGGGATCATCCATTTTTAGTGGCTCTTTAAGTTTGCAATCGTCCTTTGAGCTATCTAGCCTCAACATTTTAAAAGTCACGGCAGACCTTACCGTCTTCGAGGATCCCCTAACGTTGTCTTTAACAGTCTGATCAGCTAAGTAGCTGTCTGAAACGGAGCCTGTATTGTTTCCTTGTCTAAGCTCACAGTAGCGCTGGCCCATCTGTTCAAACACTTGGGTCATGACAGGGCTTCGCTCAAGATAATGTTTCGCATGCACTCTCATCATTCCTATATCGTCAATAGCCCCGGTCTGAATCATTCTAAACTTTGCATCAGAAATTTTAATGGTTGAGCAGTCTTTGGGTGCCTTTCCTTTTTCAAAAAACAGATCCATTTTCTCAGAGTCAAAGGAATCAATAACAACAGCATGGCCAAGCCCAGTCTTGTTATCTCTGACAACGAGTAAATCCCCTTCTTTCGCCGTGTCGGTTTCATTGACCTCAACCTCTACAAAGCACGTTGATTGAACTGAAGAGGCAAGGGTTCCTGTGAAAATGCCGTTGATCGCTCTTTCAATTTTTGAGTCGCTCTGATTCGTAACAGGTGTGGGTAGCATGCCCACCAAAGCAGCGCCAGCAGCAGCGTCCTCCGTGCAGTCGGCACCGTATCCAATCGGACGATTCGACTTGTCCTCCTTAGTCTTCCCGCCTTTTGTCTGGCACTTGAGTTCGCCGCCGCTTACAATTCGGGTGGCTCCAAAGTTAAATATTGGTGGCGTTTCGCAGGCGCTTTTGCACTCTGGCCTACTGTCATCGCAAAAATTCTTTAAGTAAGGGTGAGTCTGCACATATTTTTTTACATTAACCAGGACTCTGTTGCTTTCTGCAAGGTGCACAACGCCGTTTTCAACTCCGCTAGCCCACTCCTGATCTTTTATGCCTTTGTCACCGGAGCCGTAAGGGCAAACTAAATATTCATCATCAAGTACGTCGCAATTTTGATAGGTTTGCGCAAGAAGCTTTCGAAAGCCTACAGCCAGGTTGGGCTCTGTTGATTTAACGGTCTCGACTATCTCGTCAACTTCAACCGCAGCGCTAGTTTTTGGGCAGTCTTCTCCACTACACTTGGTGACTACCCTGGCTTCAGTGTCAGCATCGCGTCGTATCTTTTTTTCTTTACGATAGGCTTCAAGCTCTTCTTCACAGTTTTTTTGTTTGTCTAGGTCAAAAGTTGATACCACTCCCTCTGCTTCTACAAGTGGCATAGGAAGAGGAACCACTGTGCAACCAGGCAGCCATTCGGGGCATTCCCAATTCATACGAGCGAGAGGATTCGGAGGTGTTCCATAGTCAATAGGCGCCTGATCGACGGCTCCTTGTTCGGGCAATCCTCGAAAACGGCGAGCGGGCATCGGGCAGTCTTCCGCTCGACCGGTCTCTTGACAACGGTCATCGTCAGTTTCGGGAGGTCTGTAGTCAGCTACCGGTTCCTCTTCCGGAACATACAGCTGAAAAGGGATTGGTGGCGGAGGAGGCGGCTCTGGTTTTGTAAGCGTATCAGGAATATCATAGTCGCCTCTTGAACGACTGCCACGACCGCGGCTCCTCCGACTGGGAGGGGCATCCGGGCAAGGCACCATTCCACAAGTTGCCAAGCAGTACTGTATATATTGAGAATTCGCATAACTATGCGGACTCACGCAGCCCATCGGATATGTTGGACAACTCTGTGCCCAAGGCATCATTGGGTTATAACCACCCATCATCGATCCAAAAGAATTCAGGCCGCCCAAACCCATACCCATTCCCATCTGAGACGCCATTCCAAGACCGAACCCTAAAGGATTCATAAAGAAAGATCCTGCACCATACGGATTTGGGGTCAGCGCGCGCGTTCCATTTCGGAGCCATGTCTCACCCATCACATTTCGGAGCCATGTCTCACCCATCATAGGAGTCTGATGGAAAAAACCACCGCTTGCCATAAATGGGGAGCCGTAACCTCCCATGCCCCCCATCCCATACATGTATGCAGACGACTGCACGCCGATGAGCAGAACTAACACGCTCAACTGAAAAAGAAGGAGAGACCAAAGAAATCTTTTCATTCAGGTCTCTTATCGACATGACCTTGTGAGAGATTGAACAAACCTAGACTTAGGTAAAACCAAACACGCTATTAGCGGATTTTTACGCCAACGGTAAGGCCTTCAGATGTAGGCAGAATTGTTCCCAAATACCTACCAGACTGAGCGACTCTCTTATTGAATTCCCTCAGTGCCAGTACCGACTCTTGCCGATGGTACGGATCAGCAAGTTTGCCAAAAGCAAACGTGTTATCGCCAATCAACATTCCACCTACCCGCAAGTTCCTACTCGCCCACTCTAAATAATGCGGATAAGAAACTTTGTCGGCATCGACAAATACAAGATCAAACGGTCCTTCGTTCTCAATAGTTTTCAACTTCTCAAGAGCTGAACCAAGAATCGGAGTCACATTTTTTTCAAAGCCGGCATTTTTGAAAGTCTTTTGAGCCACTTCAAAGTGCTTTTGATCAATCTCAAGTGTCCAAAGATGTGCGCCCATTGCAGCGCCCTTGAGCAGGCAAACTCCAGAATAGCCACCGAGAGTGCCTATCTCAACCATTTTGCGAGCGCCGCAAGAAGCCGCAAGCACAGATAAGTGCCTACCGTCCATCGGACCCACTTGAATTTGCGGAAGGCCAGCGTCATCTGAAAACTCTCGTGCCTTAAGCAAATCATCATCTTCGGGTTGAAAGACATTTTGAACGTACTCTTCTAAGTGATCCATTTGGATGCCGAATCTTTTCATCTTAAAACCCTTTCTGCGATTTTACCGTAAGTGGCCAAGTATCAAGCTGATACCTACAAAACTGTTCAACACATGACTACCAGTTATTTCTTATTCGAACCTACTCGCCGAGCATTCTGCTTGCCAACTTAATTTTGAAGACCTATCACTCGCGTTTAGACATTCACCTTCAATAATTTTCTTTGTCTAGAGTTAGACAACCGCGTGTTTATCGAGTAGCATCGGCCCCACATGGGCCCTATTAAAGTCTTTTCCGGAAACAGCAATCTTCAACTCGCCACAGATATAGCTAAGCGCCTGGGAACAGAGCTCGGAGCCTGCTCTTTGAAAAGATTTGCCGACGGAGAAGTTCAAGTGGAGATTGAGCAACATGTGCGCGGAAGCGATGTGTTTCTCATTCAAAGCACTTGCCCTCCTGTTAACGAAAATTACATGGAACTTTTTATTATGCTCGACGCTCTTAAGCGAGCCTCGGCGGCGAGAATCACAGCGGTGATTCCCTATTACGGTTATGCCCGCCAGGATCGAAAAGTAGCGCCAAGAGCCCCTATTTCAGCCAAGTGCATGGCAGATCTTTTAACTACAGCCGGGGCACAACGAATTCTTGCCCTTGATCTGCACGCCGGCCAAATTCAAGGTTTCTTTAATGTGCCTGTCGATCACTTATTTTCGATTCCGACTCTATCGAGAGACTGGATAAGCCGCTTTGGCGGAGGTGACGAATTTGTCGTTGTTAGCCCCGACGCCGGGGGGGTCGAAAGGGCCCGAGCCTTCGCCAAACGCCTTGAGTGCTCAATTGCCATAATTGATAAACGCCGAATGAAGCCCAATGAGGCTAAGGCGCTTCATCTTATAGGCGAAGTTTCTGGGAAGAAGGCTATTATTGTTGACGATATGATTGATACAGCGGGCACCCTCGTTCAAGCAGTTGACAGTCTACTCAACAATGGGGCAAAACAAGTGTTCGCCGTGGCCACCCACCCAGTGTTTTCCGGACCAGCCTTGGATCGCATCGCGAATTCGGGACTTGAGCGCGTGGTAGTAACAGATTCGATACCTTTGCAACCTAAGGCTCAGGCTCTGGGTAAAATCGAGGTTGTTTCTGCAGCCCCTCTTTTGGCCGAGGCCATACAGAGGATTCATGGTGATCACTCGGTCAGCTCACTTTTTGAGTGACGTTTGATGAAGGTGAACTTGAGGAGGAATTTATGAGCAACCAAGAAATCGATTTGCCAGTACTCAAACGCGCAACCGGACGACATCAGTCACGTGTTCTTCGTCGTAACAAGATGATTCCAGGAATCATCTACGGCTCTAAAATCAAGAGCAACTTGGCGCTTCAAGTGCCACAAAACCTTCTTGAAAAGTATGGAACTCACGAATACGAAAACCAGATCTTCAAACTAACTTCGGAAAATAAAGAGCTGGATGGAGTGCGGGTTTTGATAAAGGAACTCATTGTACATCCAGTGAACCGACTCCCACGCCATTTTGACCTGCTGGCTGTGGATCTTACCAAAGAGGTTTTCGTCTATGTTGAACTTCGATTTGAAGGTAAAGCAAAGGGATTGGCAGACGGCGGAGTTCTTCAACCAGTCGTGCGTGAAATTGAAGTTGGGTGTTTGCCCTCTAGTATCCCTGACTTTATCACTGTCGATGTTTCTAACCTAGGTGTTTACGAGAGTATCCATTTAGATGACATTAAGTTTCCGACGGGTGTGAAACCAGTTTCTACTGATAACCCTACTTTGGTAACAGTCACAATAATTAAAGAAGAAGAGGTAGCTCCTGCGGTAACAGCGGCTCCAGTGGCTTCAGCTGAGCCAGAAGTTATTAGCAAAGGCAAGAAGACTGAAGAAGGCGAAGCTGAAGGCAAAGGCAAAAAAGAGTAGTAGCCTGATAAATGAAACTCATTGTAGGGCTTGGCAATCCTGGGCCCAAGTACCTTTTGACCAGGCACAATATTGGTTTTCTAGCTGTGGATTCACTTCACAAGTCATGTCAAGAACCGCCGTGGAAAGAACAGAATAAAGCTCTCACTTCTCGATTCAAATGGGACGATAGCGACGTCATGATCATAAAGCCTCAAACCTTTATGAATCTTTCGGGTGAGTCTGTTCGCCCTTTGATGGATTACTACAAAGTAGCCCCTGACGACTTGCTCGTCATTTACGACGACATCGACATGCCGTTTGGCATGTTGAAGTTTATGAAGAACAGAGGAGCTGGTGGCCACAACGGGATCAAGAGTATTGACGAGCAATTAGGCACTCAGGATTACGCCCGTTTGAAACTGGGAGTTGGACGCCCCCCTGATGCGCGCATTGATATCGCCAATTGGGTCTTATCGCCGTTCGAAAAAGCAACAGAAGAACCTGTTTTGGCCGACTTTCTCAATTTAGCCGGAGATGCCATTGAAGCGTTTGTCTTTCATGGCCTTTCAAAGGCTACGTCGGATTTCAACGGTAAGCGCATAGAGTTACCCCAAAAGCCCAACCCTACTTAGAGGCTCGTCCGCGCGCTTAAGCTCAAGGAAAACTAGAAATTTCGTCTCTGCCATGTACCTTTGCAGTCAGTCTGAAACAAGATGTAAGACAGGGCGCCAGCCTGACAAGGGAGAACTATGGCTCTGCATCTACCTTTGCAACTGATCTAGGCCGGGCGATATGGCCCAATGAAATCAGAGTTTCTTGGGTTGAATTGTCGAGTGCGCTTATCTATAGTTTCACTTTTATCGCCACAGCAAAAACTCACTCGTAAGGAAGGGCCAGTCATGTCACTAGAATGCGGAATAGTTGGACTGCCAAACGTTGGCAAGAGCACTCTTTTTAATGCCCTCACAAAAGGTAAAGCAGAAGCAGCTAACTTTCCGTTTTGCACCATCGACCCCAACGAGGGAGTTGTGCTTGTTCCAGATCCAAGGCTCTCAACAATCGCCGACCTTATTGGGTCAAAAGAGCTGATTCCTACAACCATCAAATTCGTAGATATTGCCGGTCTTATTAAGGGCGCAAAAGAAAGTAAACTCGGCAATGAGTTTTTAGGTCATATTAGACAAGTGGATGCCATCCTCCATGCTGTTCGCTGTTTTGATGATCCAGACATCATTCATGTGTCGGGATCAGTTGATCCAGCTAGAGACATTGAAATCATTAGTACAGAGCTGATGATTTCGGACCTCGATTCGATGGAGAAAAAATACCAAAAGTTAGAAAAGCAAATAAAAGGTTCTACAGACAAAAAACTAAAAGCCGAGTTTGAAGTTGTTGGGCTTTTTAAGGCCGCACTCTCCGAAGGAAAACCCGCACGATCAGTCGAGCTACCGAAAGAGCTGCAAGAAATTGCTCGATTACAACACCTGTTAACAACTAAACCCGTTCTTTATGTTTGTAATGTCAGTGAAGAAGACCTTAACAACCCTAGTAATCCCTGGGTTCAATCTGTAGCCAAAATCGCCGAGAGCGAAGGAAACAAATACGTAGTTATCAGTTCACGGTTAGAGAGCGAGATTGCGCAGCTCGATTCCGCTGAGCAAAAGGATTTTCTGGATAGCGTAGGTTTGGTTGAGCCTGGCCTACACAGACTCATTCGTGAGGCTTATAAACTTCTCAATTTAATCACTTATTTTACAGCCGGCCCTAAAGAAGCAAGAGCTTGGACAATCACAGATAGCACTCGCGCACCAGAGGCCGCCGGAAAGATCCATTCGGATTTTGAAAAAGGATTTATTCGCGCAGAGACTTACAATTGTGAAGATCTCTTTAGGCTCAAAACAGAAGCTGCAGTCAAAGCCGCCGGTCTTTATAAATCAGAGGGCAAAGACTACATCGTCAAAGATGGCGACATTATGCTTTTTAGATTTAATGTTTGATTGCACCTTCCTGGCCAAGTTACTGCGAATTCTGACGAAACCTTGAGATTTTTACGAGGCTCAACCCACAAACTTAAAACGAGAGGTTGTGGGGATTACTCAGGTTCGACTAATAACTTCAACGGTTCTTAAGTTTTGGATCAAAGGCATCTCTAAGGCCGTCGCCAAACAAATTAAATGCGAGCATCGTGAAGAATATAGCGACACCAGGAAATATAATTATATGTGGAAAGGTTCGTAAAGACCGCCACCCTTCGCTAGCCAACACTCCCCAACTGCTAAACGGAGGCTGAAGACCGAGCCCAATAAAACTGAGGAAGCTTTCGAAGAGAACGTTTGTCGGAATCTGAAAGGTAAGAGTCACGATAATGGGACCAACGATATTTGGTAAAATATGCTTAAACATGATCTGCAGTCCACCTGCACCCATCGCGCTAGCAGCCTCGACAAATAACATCTGCTTCACCTGAAGGACTTGCCCGCGCACCAGCCGTGCGACTCCCACCCAACTGACTAAGCTCAACGCAAGAAAGATACCCATTAAAGCTTTTAGTTCTGGGTTAGTGAATATATCGAACGAGCTAAAAATGACCATGACAAGAATCAAAAGAACCAACTCGGGAACTGTGTAGAGAATATCAATAACACGCATCATGACCGAATCCACTCGTCCGCCAAACCATCCTGATAAGGCGCCATACAGCGTTCCCAAAATAAGAGAAACTATCGCCGTAAACACTCCAACCGCCATTGATACGCGTGCTCCGAAAATGATTCTAGAGAGCATATCTCGACCCAGAGAATCAGTGCCTAGCAAATAAGTGGAATTTGGCGGTGAAAGAGCAGCATCTATGTTTTGCAAATCAAATGGGTAAGGAGCTATTTCTTCTGCGAATATGGCAACTATACACACAAATACGATAAAAACTGCAGATACTACGGCACCTTTATTTTTTAAGAGGCGCTTACGAGAGTCGGACCATAAGCTCCTACCCTTTGCGTCTGCTGGGATCGACTGAATGTCTTGAGCCGTCGCCGGTTTTGCTGTCACGCTTTGCTCCTCGCTAACTCAGTTTGATTCTTGGATCTAAGAATGCATAAAGCACATCAACCAACAAATTGGCCAATACAAGAAGCGTGGCATAGACGATCGTCACACCCAAAACGAGCGGGTAATCTCTGTTTGTCACACTTTGAATAAAGTGCTTACCCATGCCGGGAATTGCAAAAATAAGTTCTATAATGAATGTTCCTGACAAAATTTGTGCAACAAGAGGTGCCGCAATGGTAATTACAGGTATCAAAGAATTCTTCAACACATGTTTAAAGAGCACTGTGCGCCAACCCAGCCCTTTCGCCTTTGCGGTTCTCACAAAGTCTGAATGAATTGTGTCTAGCACACTCGATCTAGTAAGCCTTGCGATGATCGCAGCTGGTCTAACTCCCAACGTAACGACAGGCAAAATGTAGTAAACCGGCCCAATCCAAAGTGCTGGCGGCAACCACCCTAGGTGGTATGAAAATATAAGAATCAGTACCGGGGCTACAAGAAAGCTTGGCAGAGCCACGCCACTCATTGCCACGATCATGGCTCCGTTATCTAAAATCGTATTGTGTTTGGACGCGGCAAAAACTCCCAACGGAATCCCGATCATAAAACTAATTAATATCGCGTACAAACCAAGTTGAAACGATACAGGCAAAGATTCGCTAATGATGTCTGTTACGTCTCTTCCGATAAACTTGTACGACTCACCGAAATCACCCCTCAAAAGCTTACCGATGTAGGCGATGTACTGCTCAGGTAAGGGCGCATTTAAGTTGTACTTCGCTTCGATATTCGCCTTAACCTCTGGCGGCAATGCTTTTTCGGAATCAAACGGACCACCTGGTAAAAATCGCAGCAATAGGAACGTCGCAGAGACAATCACCCAAAGCACAAATGCCGCTTGCATAAGCCTTCTTACGACAAACGGAAAGATTCCTTTTCTGATGACTAGATAGGTGCCCGCAGTCAGGGCATAGACTATAAGAGTTGTAACTGTGTACTGTCTTAAATCACTTTTACCTACAATCAAGTCAACCAAGATCGTGGCAACAACAAGAGCAAATAACCCGTAAGAGAGTATTGCCTTTATATTCATTTCTCGAGCTCGACGTTACTGTATCTGTAAACCATCAAAACATTCACTGGGTAATTCTTCACCCTTGGTTTGATAATTTTGTTCTGAACTCCGAAGTAGAGTGGAACAACAGGAACATCAACTTCAACCATAATTCTCTGCGCCTGATCGTAAAGTTCTTTTCGCTTTTCTGGATCGAACTCAGATTTGGCCTGCTCTACGAGTTTGTCGTAGTTTGGGTTGCCCCATCTTGTGCGGTTTTGATCTGAATAACTTGTCATAAGATCCATAAAGTTATCTGGATCAGGAAAATCCCCCACCCAGCCCATTCGCCAAATGTGCTCGGGGTTTGTCTTAAGAGTATTGAGATAAACCTTCCACTCTTCGTTGCGTATTTCGATTTCAAGAGCAAGATTTCGCTTTAGCTGCGCTTGAACGTTTTCTGCAATCCTCTTGTGATCTTCGTTCGTGTTGATCGAAAGGACCAAGCGCGGAAACTTCGAGCGGTCCTTGTAGCCCGCCTCATCAAGAAGTGTTTTTGCTTTTTCGACGTTAAAGTCTAAGCCGATCTCGTCATTTGCAGCCAAAATCCCCGTTGGGATCCAGCTCTTGGCCGGCTCGTAGCCCGTAGCCAACATTCTTACAATTTCGTTTTTATCAATGGCGTGGTTAAAGGCCTTACGAACAAGTACGTTGTCCATAGGCTTTCGAGACGTATTAAACCCATAGTAATAAAGATAAAGATTGGGCGCCCGCCTAAAATCAGGTCGTTTTTCTAAGACGGTCATTTCGGTAGAAGGTAGCGTATTGAGAGAATCTAATTTGTCTGCCTCGTAAAGTGCCATCGCCGTCGCCGTCTCAAGAATCATATACATGAGAATGTTTTTGGTTTTAGCCTTTTCGCCCCAATAGGAATCGTTTCTCTCTAGCACAATCGATTTTTCATGATCCCAAATTTTGAGATTGTATGGCCCCAGTGTCACTAGGTTACCGGGCTGTGTCCATTTATCGCCGTGCTTAGTAACGACATCTTTTCGCATGGGGTAGGTAGAATGGTGAGTCATAAAGTAAGGGAAGAAACTCTTCGATTGCTTGAGTCTCACAACAAGGGTCGATCCGTCCTTAACTTCCACTCCAACTTGAGAAAAGTCTTTTAGTTTTCCTTCGTTGTATTCTTTCGCGCCGACAATGCTAAATAGGTTGTAAGCGTATTCCGCAGCAGTAGCTGGGTTGAGAAGCCGCTCCCATCCGTCGAGCACGTCTTGCGCAGTAAATTCTTTTCCGTCACTCCACTTGACGCCTTGGCGAAGTTTAAAAGTCCAAGTTTTTGCTTGATCAGTGGCTTCCCAAGACTCCGCCAATGCGGGTTTAAGGGCCATATCCGGCGAATTAAGGTCGTAGGCAACAAGCCCGTCCATAATATTAGACACAACCTCCGCGGACGTTGTGTCTGTAATTCGTGACCAGTCAAGCGTTGGAGGCTCGGTGTTCAGATTTGTGCGCAAGGTTTCATCGTATTTTAAACCATACTCCAAATCTTGGTTTTTCTGAGTACACGATGAGACTAATAAGGAAATCAAAATGCCTGACGCGACAATTTTCATGGAACCCTCCCCAGCTTAAGCGCCGCTTTTTGTTCTCTATTCTTTTTGATGCTCAGTCAACTGAAAGCACCCGGAGCTTACGTCACCTGATTTTTCCCCAAGTTTCGGAAACTGGTTTACTCGCCGCGCTTCCTGATCAAGTCACGGCCTACCAAGTCACCTCACCAGGTCACCAGGTCTCCTTTGCAGAAACCGGGCCATCAGGAA
The DNA here is from genome assembly GCA_002778785.1 of Bdellovibrionales bacterium CG10_big_fil_rev_8_21_14_0_10_45_34. Classification (GTDB taxonomy): domain Bacteria; phylum Bdellovibrionota; class Bdellovibrionia; order Bdellovibrionales; family 1-14-0-10-45-34; genus 1-14-0-10-45-34. The sequence continues at coordinate 13,370 of PEZS01000007.1, forward strand.
AGATACCAATTGGCTCCACTAACGACGCCATGACTGGAGGCTTTCCCCCGAATCGATGAAGGCCGACGTATGCGTAGTAGTTTTGAACAACACGTTTCACGTAAGTTCTTGTCTCGATAAAGGGTATATGTTCGACGAATTCATCCAAACTGAGATGCCCGTGACTTTTCAGCCAAAGGTGAACACGATGAGGCCCCGCATTATAACTTGCAGCGACTAAGGGAAGCTTGCATTTCCAGCGGTCGCACAATCTCTTCAAATAACTTGCCCCCAAGCGGATATTCCATTTCGGGTCATCGAGCCAATTCAGTTCAAAACTATCTATGCCCATTAAAGCCGTAAGTTTTAAAGCCGTATATGGCATGATCTGCATGAGCCCAACCGCTCCGACTGGCGAACGCACCCAAGGTCTATACTGACTTTCAGCGCGCATAATAGACAGAATGAATTCGGGCTCTATCTGCTGCTTTTGAGCCTCTAAGTTGACAGTTTCTGTATACGCGTAAGGGTAAGATTGCTTCCAAAGCGAAGTTCCGTGCTGCCAACCTTTTTTAATTCTTTCATCTCCAAAACGACTTTGCGCAATTTGATGGGCTCGGTCGTAGCCGCCTATCAATATATATTCATCGATGAGTGCCCTTAGCTTTTTCGGATCTCGCGTACTGCGCTCGACTTCCATCAGTTCATGCCGTGCCCAGCGGTCTAATCCAACAGCATGTAGAGCGCGTGCTCTGGTGATGCGTTCACTGTTGGGGTCTTTTTTAAATAGCTCAATGACAGGCGCATCTAAAAAGAAATCCATCGCCGTTGGAAGTACCACGGGCACCGCGGCTTCAACAGTTTGCGACTCATCTAACTCGGGAGTTGGTTCCGCAACTTTTTCGTCTTCTTCGACGTCGGTTGCAGCCAACTCGTCTGCAATCTCAAACGCTTCATCTTCGCCTTCTTCAGACTCATCGACCACAGCCACAAAGTTAGCTTTCGTATCAGTGTCATTTGCCGCAGTTCGACGTTCCGCCGGTATCAGCGGAGCCGCAACGGGCAAAAATGACGGAGCCGGTTTTTCGTTTGCCACTGAAATATTTCGTTGAACACTGCCGTCGATCTCGGCGAGTCTCGCCTCTGCCAATATCCGATAATAATCAATTTCGCGGCTTTGTGCTAAATGACGAAACCCATCTTTGGCTTGATCAACTTGCTTAAGCTTCAGCTGCACTGTAGCGATCCAGTAAAGTAGACGCGTTTCGATCGCTCTTCGCTTTCTACCCCGAGCACCTCTTTTTAAATCTCGAAACTCTTTGAGCGCTGACTCGTAATCTCTTTTCATGTAACTTGAAAAAGCCAGATACCACCTAGAATCACTGACGTATCCCGATCGTGGAAATTTTTGAATGATTTCTTTAAACGCAGATGTTGCCCCGTCGTAATCAGCGGCTTGAAATCGCAAGAACGCCGCCAAAAATTGAGCGCTTCGTCCTATTTTTCCGCGCGGTGAGATAGCCATCACCTTTTCATAAGTCGATATAGCTAAGTTATATTCACCCGTGCGAGTAGCTGCCTTTGCGATGAGCATGAGATAATTTAAATTCACTCTCATTTCAGTGTAATAAGGAATCAGCACCTTAAATGCGTCTAAGGTCTCCCCTTCATCCACTAAATAGGAGCCTCTTAAATGATCGAGAAAGTATTTGGAATATTCTCCTGATCTATTTTCTAAAACAGCCAGTTCTTGGTCACCCTTTTTTGAAAAACCAGACATCTGAAGTGTGCGGATGCGCTTTTGTATCTCTTTGCGCGTGGGATGGCAGCCGCTTAAACGAATCGCATCTATGTCGTTTTTCTCTAAGTCGATACCCCAGTTGGCAATCTTTTCAAATGCAGAGTACTTCGAATACAACTTTCTAGCCCATCGACATGCGCTGGAATTTTCTTTTAAGAGTAGCTCCGCCTTAACAAGTGTGTGAAGAACATCTGCATACTCAACTCGGCCCCGAAATCGCCGCTCCATTCTTCTAAGGTCATTTAAACTTGCTCTCGATTTTTCAGTAATAAGTTTCGAGCGCGAGACGCCATACTCAGCATCGTCTTTTAAGAATCGTGGTAGTTTAGCGCGAATCGCTGATCGAAAACTTTCAATGGCGTCTTTGTATTTTTGGCTTTTCTCGTAAGCGACTCCCAAATCAAGAAATACGTAGGGTCGCAAGAGAAAGTCTCCTTTAGCCAACTTCTCGAGCGACGCGATTCTTTCTGGAGTTGGGCCTTGTAGATTGATTTCGTCCCGAAGCAAAATCCACTGTGCCACTTTTTGAAGTTCTTGATTCTTAGAATTGTCGCGTATTTTCTCTAAGAGTTCTTTTGCTGCCTCAGTCTTCCCTGTCGACAAGAGCTGGGTATATCCAGAGAGTAGTGGGACGTCCGAATCCGCAGCTCGGACTCCAACGGCCACACAAGTTACACCGATAATCAGCAGACTGACTGATATCCACCAGTTGTAGCTAACCGTTTTACCAACGACTCTTTGCAGCTCAAAAAAAGCTTTAGTACCCCACCCCATCCACCTATTGTAAGACGGAGTCATGTCGAAATCGAGAGCAAGATCCATTTTTGTTTGTCAAAACTGTGGCGCTCAACGTCCGAAGTGGGAGGGCTATTGTACCGACTGCAAATCCTGGAATTCCTTCGTTGAGGAGAAACTTCAGAAAGCAGCGCCCGACCAAGGTCGTGGTTGGGTAAGACCAGCAGTCGAAGATTCTCCCATCGCACTGAATTCCGCTATTGCCAGCGCGGTCAGCCATGCTCCTTGCGGTATTGGCGAGTTAGACCGAGTGCTTGGAGGTGGATTTGTTGCATCAAGTCTCATCTTACTGGGCGGGGAACCAGGGATAGGAAAGAGCACGCTCGTGCTACAAACTGCGGGAGCACTTAGCTCAATGGGTCTCAAAACTCTTTATATCTCTGCAGAAGAAAGTCCGCAGCAGACCGCGTTACGGGCAGAGAGACTCGGCATCAGATCTGATCTCATAGAGGTAGCTTCACAATCAAATTTAGAGAAAATTTTGGAGTGGGCGAGCGAAAAGCAGCCCGATTTACTGATTATTGATTCTATTCAGACCATTTTTAGTCCCAGTCTTGAGGCAGCCCCAGGGTCAGTATCTCAGGTGAGGGATTGCGCAGCACAACTCCTACGTTGGACAAAATCGTCGAAAGCTTCGACTTGGATCATCGGTCACATCAATAAAGACGGACACATTGCCGGGCCGAAGGTTCTTGAGCATATGGTAGATACGGTTTTGAACTTCGAGGGTGATCCTCATCAAAACTACCGAATCCTGCGCGCTATAAAGAATCGCTTTGGTGCCGCCGGCGAAATTGGTGTTTTTGAAATGCAAGGCATTGGCTTGGTAGAAGTGAGCAATCCTTCACAAATATTTTTAGGAGAGTCAGAAGTCGCTCAATCAGGCTGTTCCGCATTTGCCTCTATGGAAGGTGCAAGACCACTTGTTGTTGAGATTCAAGCTCTCTCTACTTTTTCTCCGCTGAACAATCCACGCAGAGTTTCCGTTGGTATCGAGACGCAGCGGCTTCATATGATTTGCGCCGTTTTAGAAAAACATTTGCGTCTGCAGCTTTACCAGCGAGATGTGTTTGTGAACGTGATGGGTGGATTAAAAATTAGTGAGCCTGCCGCCGATCTAGCTGTTGCAGTGGCAATGTTGTCGAGCGAAGCTGGTAAGCCCTTAGCCAGTCGGCTCTGCGCCATTGGAGAGATTGGTCTTACGGGCGAAATAAGACCCGTTAACCAAATGGAGATGAGAGTCAAAGAAGCCTTAAGACTTGGGTTTAAGGCACTTTATCTCCCACACTCCAGCAAAGAACGATTGAAAAGTGCCCTCTCAACCGCTGATAGCAAAAAGGTGCGCTGGCTTTCTTCGCTCAAGGAGCTTCACGACATCAAAAGCAAAGTGCAAAAAAACTCATCCAAAGACGACGAGCTGGCGTTCAACTCTCCTTGAGTGCAAAAAGAATTCAAGATTCAATTAAATACAAATCGACTGAACTCTCTGCCGAAGAGTCGATTTGGAAAGACTCCGCAATGCTTAGAAGTCGCGTTATGAATTGGAAGTATGTTAACTTCGATTCGAACCAGCTTATATATTGTCTGCTTTATATCGAATCCGGGTCAGCGACAGAACAGTATGAATTCAAGGATTCCTGTGATCTCGATAAAGTTCGAGAGCTCCCAAAAGTGCTCGTTGATTTTTCACAAGAAATGAAACACTTCACCGATGAGTTCCGCTTCATTCAGTCAGCCCATGCTCTGATAAAAAATCCCTAAAAAGAGGCTACAGCAACCGCGTTCTCTAGACTGTAAAAGACTTTTACACCCTTAGAAAACCTTACACTCGCACGGGCAGGCGAAATCTGATAAAATCCTCACAGCATTAATCAATAAAAGGGTTTTACTTACAAATGTTAGATGACAAACTTTTGGCCCCCAACCTTTCTATTAAATATACGTGTGTTCGAAAGAAATATGAATCGTCATAGCCTTTTATTTTTTGTCGGATTTTACATAGCTTACTTAGATGTGGCCCTTCCATCTTCAGGCGACATCAAAGCTAAAACTTTGAGAATCTGCGCCGGCCTTCTGCAAACCGACCTTCGAAGCCCCTCCAACGAGACATTTGAAGACCCTGATTTATCCGTGTATGTAGAAAGGTTCCTTCAGACGGCTTTTGCCGTGCACGCTACAGACTACTTTCCACACAATGGATTATTAATGGCGGGCAAAGAAGAACATCTACAGGTAAGTAAACAGCTCACCCACTTCGCCCTTGGCAATTTGGTTCCGGGAACAACAACCAACAACTGGGAATACAAGCGGTTCGCTGTTTTGACAAAAATGGACCGTGTTCTAAAGGGATCCGTCAACTTCTTCGCACAGGACACTGCCTATCTTGGCAGTTTTATGTTGAGCACCGATTCGATAGTCTTGGTGCCGCAAGACTTCGATGTACCAAAAAATGCTACTTTGTCCTTTAGAGTCGTAAAATATCAAGGGGGACTTCGCGAAGCCGTTCAACAGCAAATTGTTTCTGAGGGGTTTCACATTGTTACGATGCCGATGGACTCAGGCTATGATGGCGACCCAGCCTATTTTGCCGGTATCGACATTAACTCAGCCGAATTCACTCAACGTATTTTAAGAGTGTATTCACATCTGCGTTCAGAAAGTGCAACCACCAACTTGATTCATCGATCGACTGTACAATTAAATGAAATATTAGATACTTTTTCACCTAACGTAGGACTCTCCCCTACAGAATACCTTCTCTTAAAGTTAACACTCGAAAGGAGAATATCTCTATTAGTGGATCTACTAGAATCTGAAAAGTGGTCGGCTGAGCAGTCCGAAGCTATTGCTAATATAATTTCTTCGCTCGAAGAGGTTTCGGCAAATGTCCGGCCGAACCCAGAGAAAAGAGATGTCACATCAAGATCGTTCAGAATAAATATTGCTCACATGAATTCGGATACAACTTTGCGCGAATTTCAAGAGCTACTTAACAAGATCACTGACCAAAACACCAAAGAGCTGGTTTTCGTAGAGTACGTATTGAGTCGGCTTCAGGTAAACGCTCTTCATAACAACGAAATTCACTCTCTTTCCGAAGAGCTCGGTAACCTGTTGGGTAGGGCTAGTGCGGATATTGGACTGAAGCCTTACATTACAAAACGATTGATCGATTATTTTCAATTCTACGGCTTTAACACTTCGCGAAGCGACTCACTCAACCAAAGGTTCAAGAAGCTGTTCGACTTACCCTCTGTTAAGCTTTTTTTTACTAACGCACGAACAAGCTCCGATTTCGTTAGCCCTTCAACCGTGTGGATCGAAAAAAATGTTTCCGAAATCTATTTGAGTAAGTTTGTTGAGATTTTTCAACCTGGAACCGGGAGTTTTGTAAATCAAATTGGCACTGATTTAGACCTAGAAAACTGGAAAATAGCCGGGTACATCGCCCCCGACTTTTCAACAGCTTTCCGAATACTTTTTAGTAAACTACTAGAGAAGGAGAGTTTAGGTATGGCAATATCGAAACTCACGACCTTTGTTGAAGATCAGGTACTATTAGCGCAGTTGTTTTCAGTAAAATACTACAACAGCGGCGGGAACAAAAAAGCTTTTGTCGAATCCGTCTTGAAAAAATCGAGAATGCTGCTAAGACGACTGAAGGGGTCTATGACAGATAATAAGGGGAATCAGCAGATCACATTAATTAATGATTCAAGTTCTCCGCTTTTGGTCCAGATGGAAGATACGACCTATCAAATCACCTACATGAATAAAAAGTTTGAGACCGAAAAGCAACACTTAGTGGCCGCATACGTTCTCTATTTTCTGACAGATTCTGAACTTTCAACAATCGAAAATTTACTTAAGGAAATTTGAATTTTGAGATCACGCCTAAATTGGATCACCGCTTAATTTGATCAAGATTTACTGCGTTCTCTTGACGGCTGCATGCCACCGATCTTCAAACTCAGCACGCGTTTTTTTGTCTATCTGGGGCTCGAATGCTTTATCGAGTTCCCAAGTAGCTTTTAGTTCTTTGGTGTTCTTCCACATTCCCACTCCTAGACCCGCCAAATAAGCCGCTCCGGTAGAAGTACTCTCAACATTTTTGGGTCTCAACACAGCAGCATTCAAAAAGTCTGATTGCATTTGCATTAGCAGGTCATTTCTCGTCGCGCCTCCATCTACTTTGAGATGCTTTATCTTGACCCCAGAGTCTTTCTCCATAGCCAGCATGAGATCCCTATTTTGAAGAGCCATCCCTTCGAGGACCGCCCTAGCAATATGCGCTCTCGTTGTACCTCTTGAGAGGCCCGACAACAAACCTCTTGCTTCTGGTATCCAGTGTGGCGCGCCTAATCCGGCCAAAGCGGGAACAAATACCACTCCGTCCGTACTGCTTACTTCTTTTGCCAATGCTTCAACATCCGAACTCTTCTCAATGAGCCCAAGTCCATCACGCAACCACTGCACGGCAGCCCCGCAAATGAACGCAGAACCCTCCATTGCGTAGACTGGTTTTTGATCTCCAATTTGCCACGCGACGGTGGACACACAGCCCGATTTCGAAATCTCTAGTTGATTGCCCGTATTGAGCAAAACAAAACTACCCGTACCAAAAGTACATTTGGCGTCGCCGGCCTCAAAGCAGGTTTGTCCAAACAAAGCGGCTTGTTGATCACCGGCGATTCCTGAAATCGGAATTTGGCGCGAAAAGATCTCTCGATTGGTTGTTGCGCCCACCACACCGCTGCTAGGTACAATTTTTGGTAGCATGGTGTTTGGTATTCCGAAAAGCTCTAACATATCGTCGTCCCACTGAAGTGATTCGATATTCATCAGCTGAGTTCTTGATGCGTTAGAAACATCTGTTACATGAAGTTCGCCGTTTGTTAGCCTCCATATGAGAAACGAGTCAATGTTGCCAAAAACAAGATCGCCATTTTTTGCTCGGGTTTTAGCTCCTTCTACATTCTCGAGAATCCACCGAATCTTTGAGGCTGAAAAGTACGGATCAATCACAAGGCCCGTCTTCTTCTGAATGAGATTTGCCAACTTTCGTTTCTTCAGGCTTTCGCAAAACTCTGCCGTTCGTCGGCACTGCCAAACAATAGCGTTATAAACGGGTTCCCCCGTGATGCGATCCCATACAACAACGGTTTCTCGCTGATTAGTTATGCCTATTGCTGTTAGAGCACCCTGAGACACACCTGTCTTAGTGAGAACATCAGATACGGCCTTGCGCACGCTTGTCCAGATGTCTGAGGGATCATGTTCGACCCATCCTGACTTGGGGTAGATCTGCTTATATTCGTGATTTACTTGTCCTAACGATCTTCCGTTTGAGTCTACTATGTTTGCTGTTGATCCTGTGGTTCCTTGATCGATGGCCAATATATAAGTCATGCCTGCCTCCCCTGATTCATCAGCTTTATTTTGCAAATGCTACAAGTCAATGCGTTCAAAATATGCCCGTTCAAATGAATGACATGGAGGCAACAACGAGACTAGCGCCTCCTGAGATGCTTCAATTCGATCTCGAGGAGCTTTAACCGATTCTCATATTGGTTCGACCTCCTTCAAATAGGCTGCGCCGAAAGCCGAAATGAGTTGTCTTTTGCAAATGAGTTGGTAACTCCTGTGTTAGGGCCTACAGTTACGCCCAATTAAGGAATGAGATTTGAAACAAAACCTTAAAAAACTACTTGATAAACTGAATCACCTTGAACGTGAGGAGGTGTTCTTTGACCTCATGCCGCGTTTCTTTTTGGAGGGCCTGCGGAAGTACCTTAGGGTCGAAGTCGAAGGTCTTGAACACCTACCGAAAAGGGGTCGCGCACTCATTGTGCCAAATCATAGTGGATTCGCGGGTTTCGATGCCGTTATTTTGGCCAACGAGATCCAGCGTTCTAAGGGTAGAGTGCCGCGCTTAATGGCCCATAAGCTTTGGTTTATGAACAATTGGATGACTCAGGCCGGTAAAAAGTTTGGTCTTGTCGAAGCCACAACCGATAACGCACGAGAGGCACTTAACCGAAATCACCTTGTCGTGCTGTTCCCAGAAGGTGAGGAAGGAAACTTTAAGCCTAGTATTGAGAAGTATCGGTTAAAAGAGTTTAAGCGCGGTTTTATTCGGCTAGCTGTCGAGAGTGAAGCACCTATCATTCCAACAGTCATCATAGGTGCGGAAGAAACGCACATCACATTATTTCAGATTCGCGCTTTAAGAAAATATTTCGGATTGATCATACCCATACCGCTAAATTTGTTTCCACTTCCGGCAAGGTGGAAAATCAGATTCTTGGAACCTGTATTTATCCCAGAAGGCGCCCGGCTTTGTGAAGACGAAGAGTCCGTGCACGATCTCTGCGAATCTCTGCAAGCAAAGATCCAGCACGCCATCGACGAAGAGCTTCAAAAGCGAGGCAACCCCTATTTTTGATAAATAACTAGGGGCTGTTGACGTCTAATGAAACGTCAACAACACCTAGCGCTTGCGCGAATTATCATCAATAACCAGCCCGACTAATTTAGGAACGGCACCTAGTAGGTGTTTTCGTAAATTTGCTCAACGGCCATCGGGTTAGTAAATTGGATCGGCTTTTTGGTGTCTAGCTTTTCTGCTCGGAGCGTGAATTGTTCGAGCTGGGGGGACTGATTGCAAACGTCCAATCTCAGCCTTTTAATTGTAACAAATTGAACGCTTTGAACCTCTTTTATTTCAACAGTGAAGTCTTCGAGATTGGTACAACCTGAAGTATAGGCGCTAAAAGTAACTTCAGCGGGGCCCACAACCATTCCACCCGGTTCTGCACCTGGCATATGATTTACATAAACTTTTTGTTTCACAGATACGCCGCTGATTCGCTCCGAAGCTGATGCTGATCCAGCTGCAAGTGTCGCGAAAGTAGCAAAAGTTGTAAAAATGATTCTGAAGCCCATATATCCCCCTAGTGTAAGAGATTTTTGAATCCCCTGTTCTGTTAGTTTTAGGAGATTAGAACTTCGCCCGGGGGGCGTCACCCTCAAGAGGGGGATTGTAAAAAGTTCACGGAGGCTTGGAAGGCCAATCGCTCACGACCCAGATTATTTAGAAGGCGCAATCACTCAGGTCGGCTGAAGGTGACGGCCTAATCGCTGAGATCAGCTCCTATAGTCTCGAGAGTTTGATTCCAGACTTTTATGATGATTCCTGGTTCATTTTCATCTCTTCTTACTAGGCCTCTTACAAGAATTGCCGCAATTGCGACAACGACCACCAGAATCAACACGTACTCCACTATCGCCTGTCCCTTAGCTGGCATTGTAGATGGCTCTCGTGCCTTACCTTTTCCGCTCACCTCTCGATTAACGCGTCCATTAGCATGCCAAGCGCCTCGACGCTCTAAAAGTGACCCCGATTTGGCGGGATCTATTTTGAGAGGGCAAGTGGTTTTACTTTCGATACACATAGTTTTGTCTTCGTATAGAGTTTCTCTTATTATAGTACGACGATAGCATAAGGACTTAGAATAAATTGCCCGTTGCGCGGACCACATATGGTCTTATGGTGGGTGTTTTGGAGCAACGACTTGTTCAAATCGAAGAGTAAACCGGTTATTGCAATCTTGTTTTTATTATTCTCGGGCGGGTGCCTCACCGCTATGCTGCTTTACTTTGGTCCAACCAACAATCTTATGGACGCATCCGAAAGCGTGAGGCTGGGCGAATTGACTTCTCTTGACGGAGTAATCACAGACAGAGATGGCGGCGAGACTCAGCTCAGCGAGTTCAGGGGCAAACATCTACTTCTCAGTTTTTGGGCGAGCTGGTGTGCGCCCTGCTTGGTCGAGCTACCTACACTTCAGCGACTTCAAAACAAATTTCCGGAAGAATCGTTTTTGGTGATTGCTATCAACGTTGAGCCTCCAGAAGAGTCCGAGAAGTTTAAAGAGAGTTTTTGGCTACAGAATAAACTCACCTTAAAACACTTTTACGACAAAGACTCGAATTTGGCAGAGAAATTGAATGTCGAAGGTCTCCCGGCGAACTTTATACTGGATCCCGAGGGCAGATTGGTTTCTGCTTCTTATGGTAGTAACGACTGGAGTTCAGACTCAGTCGTCAGTACTATCAAATCTCTTATCAATAAATAACTTACTAGCTAGGGATACTAGAGAGCAAGATGACTTCCCCACTAGCAGAGTCCCGCTGGATTCGCGGAACTACTCGATCGCAAATTTCTTCAATTTGTTCGACGGCGGAAACACTGTTTAACCCCAGCACGATGCTCCCATCAAGTTCATGAACTTCAAACGGAGTTATACCGTCGAAAACTTCACCGAACGTGGTCGCATTGGGATAAAGCATTACGAACAAGTGACCCGACGCCTCATTCTCATTTGCATTCTGAAATAAAGGAGCAAGTCTATCTCGTACACAGAAATAAACCTTTAAGGCCTCAGCTTCTAAATTCTGCGAAAAATAGACTCTCACTGGACCATCAAATATAGCTGTATTGAATAGCGGCCTAAAAAACTTCGAATGAACAATTTCAGGAACCTTGGCAAACTCCATTAAGATGCCCCCTCTTAATTCAAGGTTAGGAAGCATCGCGCATAAAAATCAAAACATTTTTTTAAAAAAGTGAACTTCCTTTAACAAAAACCGAACTAACTGGGTGAACACCAATAGAATAAAAGAAGTCGCCAGGTTTACTCCCAGTCGTAAAAAAGTTCGCGGTAAAGTTCTCTTTGATCGCACCGCAATCAGTTCTTGAAAGTGCCAGAGCGGCGTTCACGGTGTACGCACAAAATACTTGCGGCAAACTCATCTTCATTTTTAGCCTGGCAAGTACGCCAACCAAGGAAAGATCCTGAGTCGGACTACTGCCTGGATTAAAGTCTGTCGCAAGGGCCACTTTTGCTCCGGCATCCATGAAACCTTGAGCGTTTGGATAGTTGATTCCTAAATAAAGATCACTCGTCGGAAGCAAAACTGCGATAGCCCCTGAGGAGCCAAAGTTTCGGACGTCTTCAACACTCATGCAAACCAGGTGATCACAACTAACAGCCCCGTGCTGAATGGCTAAATCCACCGACCCCATCCGGCTTAACTGTTCGCTATGGCAGACGATTTGAAGTCCGAGGGCCTTCGCTTTTTCAAACAAAGCTCTTGCCTGCTGAAGGTTAAAAAATCCTTTTTCAATAAATATATCTACTCTGCTCGCCAATTTTAGACGGGCAATTTCTGGAAGCTGGTTATCTACAACGTCTTGAAAATAGGCCTCTAAAGAGACGCCTGCAGGAACACTGTGTGCGCCCAAAAAAGTCGACACAATTTCTGGCCCTTTCAAAGCCTTCGCCACTTTAAGCAGTTTCACCTCAGATACTAAATTCAGCCCGTACCCTGACTTCACTTCAAGAAGTGCAACACCTTGCCGAGCGAACCTATCAGCCCGATGCTGAGACAATTTAAGTAACTCCTCATACGAGGCCATGCGAGTGGCCTCAACCGTTGAATTGATGCCTCCGCCCTCTTGAGCTATTTGTTGGTAAGACTTACCGCAGATGCGTTCGTCGAACTCTTTAGATCTGTCTCCTGCAAAAACAAGATGAGTGTGACACTCAGTAAAAGCCGGAAACACCGATTCACAATCGAGCTTCGTTTCTTTTTGAATTTTCTTGCTCAGCTCGCCAGGAATCTCTGCCTGTGCGCCCACCCATACATACCTGCCTCCGTTGACAATGAAAGCTCCATTTCGAATAGCCGAAAAGTCAAGATCAGTAAGATCTTTCATCGGGGTATTCAGCATACCCTGAAACGTGTAGAGATTTTTGATTCCTGAGAACAATTCCATTAATCAGCTTTCTCCGATAGTTTAAAGACAAGACATACGCACTTCGGGTCTCTTACCATTTCGGACCTAAAGAAAGTGAGAATAGATCAACTGTTTCACAAACATACCAAAAAAGCAGAGCCAAAATCTCCTTATTCCCAAAGATTTTCGAGTCCTCGTTCGCGAGCGACCTGCTTAGCTTCGTCATAACCTGCGTCGATGTGCCTAAACAGTCCCATCGCCGGATCGGCGGTTAGAACTTTTTGCAATCTTGCTTCGGCCTCTTTCGTTCCATCGGCGACGATAACCTGCCCCGCATGAAGACTATAGCCCATACCAACTCCACCACCATGATGAAAGCTCACCCAGGTGGCACCACAAGCTGTATTCACTAACGCATTGAGAATGGGCCAATCAGCTACCGCATCACTCCCATCTTTCATCTTCTCAGTTTCTCGGTTAGGTGAAGCAACACTTCCACAGTCAAGGTGATCGCGCCCGATAACAATTGGCGCCTTCACTTTACCTTGGCGAACAAGTTCGTTAAAACGCACGCCCGCCTTGGCTCGCTCACCATACTCAAGCCAACATATGCGCGCCGGCAAACCCTGAAAACTAATTTTCTCTTCTGCCATCTTAAGCCAATTCAATAGTGGTTTCTTATCGGGAAACAGCTCTCTGAGCGCATCATCCGTTACCTTAATGTCATTCGGATCACCTGACAGCGCAACCCATCTGAAGGGTCCACTTCCGCGGCAAAAAAGCGGGCGAATAAATGCGGGAACAAATCCCGGAAACTCAAACGCCTCTTTAAGACCCGCTTCAAAAGCTCTAGCGCGAATGTTATTTCCATAGTCAAAAGTCAACGCGCCACGCTTCTGCATTTCAAGCATTAACTCCACATGGCGCTTCATCGCCATCATAGCAAGATCCACATACTTCTTCGGATGAGCCTTCCTTAATTCAAGAGCCGCCTCAAAGGTCATTCCGTTTGGAATATACCCAATAAGTGGATCGTGAGCCGAGGTCTGATCTGTTAACATATCCGGTACGAAGTTAGCCTTCAGGGCATCTTCAAGCACGTCGACAGCATTTGCGTGAATAGCAATCGACTTCGCAATCCCCTTGGCTTGGTAGTCGCGCGCCTTTTTTAAAGCTTCATCTAAATTAGAACAAACTTCATCGACATACTTTGTATCTAATCGTTTTTGAATGCGCGTTCGATCCACTTCTGCTGCAATCACGATGGCGCCAGCAAAGACGCCGGCCAGAGTTTGGGCTCCGCCCATTCCCCCAAGCCCCGCTGTCAATATTATCTTTCCCGAAAGATCGCCACCAAATTTTTGTCGACCCGCTTCTACAAAAGTTTCATATGTGCCTTGAACAATTCCTTGGCTACCAATGTAAATCCACGAACCAGCCGTCATTTGGCCGTACATCATTAGGCCTTTTTTATCGAGTTCGTTGAAATGATCCCAATTTGCCCAATTGCCAACGAGGTTTGAATTTGCAATCAACACTCTGGGCGCATCTAGATGGGTTTTCAAAATCCCAACTGGTTTTCCAGATTGAACGAGTAGTGTTTCGTCGTTTTCAAGGGTCTTGAGCGCTTCGAGTATTTTATCAAAACAATCCCAGTTACGCGCAGCCTTTCCTTTACCTCCATAGACGATAAGTTCTTCGGGGTGCTCGGCTACATTAGGGTCCAAATTGTTTTGGATCATCCGGTACGCCGCCTCTTGAAGCCAGCCTTTACAATTGAGGTGAGTTCCCGTGGGAGCCTTTATCGTTCTTGAAGCCATATTACTACTCCTTGCGGCAAAAGTGCTGCCAATAATGTCTATCTACTCTTGTGCGGATCCAAACTATCTCATTCAAAACCGCATTCAAAAAGACTACCTATTGAGTTCGCCACTCGAGAGTGACTCCTACGTTTGAAATCTCTTGAAGCACTTTTTTAGTTTCAATCAATTGCGAAAGTGCTTCGATGTCCTTATAGAGAACCCGGTCATCTTCAATAGCGGGTACAACACTTCTCACACAAGCATGTGCCTTCTCTAACGCAGGTGATGATCTGAGCGGCCTTAAAAACTCTATACCTTGACTCGCCGTCAAGAGTTCAATGGCCAAGGCTTTGTGAGTGTTCTCAGTAATCTGACGAAACTTCCTACTCGCAATAGTGCCCATACTTACGTGATCCTCTTTATCTGCAGATGTAGGAATGCTATCGACTGAAGCCGGATGCGCAAGAATCTTATTTTCGCTCACAAGCGACGCCGACGCCACTTGGGCTATCATCAGGCCGCTGTTTAAGCCACCTTTCTTCGCTAAAAAGGCTGGTAAATCGCTCATCGCAGGGTTAATCAATTTTTGAACGCGACAGTCCGATATGTTCGCAAGCGTCGCAAGCGATATCGCGGCAAAATCAAGTGCCGCAGAGATAGGTTGGCCGTGAAAGTTGCCGCAAGAAAGAATATCTGCCGTACCATCACCATTTAAAAACACCAGGGGATTGTCCGTTGAGGAGTTCGCCTCAATAACAAGATGCTTTTCAAGATAAGAAACGGCATCTTTTATAGATCCGTGAACAGCGGGCATACATCGCAAGCTATAAGCATCTTGTACGCGGTCACAGTCATCATGAGATTCGGCGATTTCACTTGAGACTGAAAGTATTTCCCGCAAATTCTTGGAAGTTAAAATTTCACCTGGATGTGGACGACTCTGCGAGATCCGCGGATCAAATGCACTCCGGGCTCCCCGAAGAGCCTCTAAACTCATCGCTCCAATAATATCCGCATGAAGCACAAGATTTGCGGCTTGGTGCAAAGTAATGAGTCCGACTGCCGTCATAACTTGGCAGCCATTTATCAGCGATAGCCCCTCTTTCGCTTGCAGCTTAAGTGGTACAAGCCCAGTTTTTTTGAATGCAAACTGCGAATCTACAATTTTACCTTCAAATTCAACTTGCCCCTCACCAATCAAGGCTAGTGCAAGGTGTGAGAGCGGCGCCAAATCTCCGCTCGCTCCGACGCTACCTTGCTCGGGTATTCTGGGAGTTATGTGATGATTCAAAAATTGCAAAAGAAGATCTACAGCCTCGGGCCGAATAGCACTGTGACCTCGCGCAAGGGCGTTCGCTCGAAGGAGCATGATGGCTCGCACTTCTTCTTTAGAAAAAAACTTCCCCACTCCGCAGCAGTGAGAGCGTATAAGATTCACCTGGAGCTGTTCAATCTCACTATCTGAAATGCGCACCTTACTGAATGCCCCAAACCCTGTATTGACCCCGTAGATTGCTTCGCCGGAACCCATTTTCTTAAGAATGAATTCTCTTGAAGCCTTCATTCGGTCTATTGCGTCTGCTGCAAGCTTTACTTTTGCTTCGTCACGGGCAATCTGAATAACTGACTCTAAATCAAGGTCATTACCATTTATTTCCATCTCCCCTCCCTAAAGGTACGGAGTCACTTGTGGGACTAAGTGCGTCAGATTAAAGCAGCAAGATGGCAGAATTAAAAGGAATTTTCATGACAAGCTCGGCTAGCTAAGGCTGCTGCCCTTCGTACCCCGTAGCTCGCTATATCTTCTCGGGTCCAGGCCGGCAAAAATCAAAGGGCGGCAGCTGGTACAAGTAGAAGCCGCGCTTTTAGAGTAGTTTTCTAAAATATTCGCGCCAGGCATTGGATTGATCGAGTCTGTTAGATTTTCTTAGATGGGAAGCTGTTTCCCAAACGGTTTCAGCAATCTCCTTTTTTCTCTCAGAATCCGCAATAATTTCGCCAAACAGTTTCAAGAAGAATTCAAGGTTTTCCTTACTTGAATATTTTAATGCCAGCACGAGAATGTCGTCAGGTGAATTTCTCAAGACCGCTCGAGGGTCCTCACTTTGGGGGTTTTCTGTAGCCAAACTCTCTCCAAACTTTTTGTCTTTCAATCCGGCGCCCATTTGAATGAATTCATTTAATGTGCTGGGGCTGAGATTTCTCATGATTGCATGGTCGAATGCCCTTGCGAAATCAGAGTGATCCGTAAAAGTAGCATAGATTCGGTTTTGATTTCGAAGCCTCGCATTGAGAAAAGGATCATACTTAATCTGAGTAAGATAATCGATGACCTTTTCCTCAGTCGACAAAGCTATTAGAGTCTCTAGCTTAACTGCATGCAAATCGATCAATAGATGTCTTTGGCTTTCGTTAAACTCCTGAAAGCCAGCATGTAAGCGATACTTTTTAATGATTTTATCAAAATCTAAACCGTCATTGAAAAACTCATGTGTCCATGGGAAGGCGCCCGAATCGTCATAGCTGGCGGGATAAGTTAACCCATCAACCTGCACACGTTTGACATTCACATTACTAGGAGCCCAGTGGCCCCGCACGGAATAGTGTTCAGACAGAAGATACAAACTCGTAGCATCCGAGTTCTTGAGCGCCAATCTGAAGGCAGAAAGAATGCCGCCGCTGGGGTCATATCGACCGTCTATACTGGGGCCGAGCCAATTTTGAAATGAAATTTCGCTTCTTGCAGAATTAAGAGGTTTTCTATTTCTAGAGTTATCGGCGCCGCTAATCTGCTCGCGTTTAAGCCCAACAGAATATTTCGGCGACTCAACCTCTCTAAGCAATAACGCCAATCTTCTATGGTCGGCGACCTCTATTGCTTCCATAAGCATTGATTGAGCCCGCACTCTTAACTCTACAAACTTAGCTCTGGCATCTGAGAGTTTTGGGTGCGACTGAACCATTTCGCGAATCCTTCTTAGGGCGTCCGTATCGCTTTGCGGCCACGGGCCCGAAGAATCCAGAATCTGCTGATAGGTTTTCACTGCATTTTCAACGTCTTGAAAGAAAAGTTCATCCTTCGAATAGGAGAGTATACCGCGCTGGCCGTCTAAGAGTGGCGCACCGTTAAAGAGAGATGGCACCGTTGGCGAAGATGGACCTTCCTTTATGACAATTCTTACGCCCGCGCCGGATTTGAGAATACGACACACACCTTTGACTACCTCTACGGTTTTACTTAGATCAGTTTTAGCACCTGCTTCCGTTGAAGACGGAACGGCCAACGAGAGAGGAACAGCAAGAAAAAAGATCACGCTAACTAAGAATGAATGCAGCCTTGAATTTACACTAAAAAACCGAAGAGAGTACATTCTCAATCCTTTTCACTCCCCTTGCGAACCATTCTTCCCGCCCAATTTCTCTGCTAAATATCAATCCGACGAGGGTCAAATGCAAAGAAGTTAAACCACTTTAGATGTTTCCCAAAAATGGCACATTTCTAAAGTTTAGTACCTTTAAAAGTGACCTTAAAAACTGACCCAAAAAAGCACCGATATTATTAGTCTTCAGAGGATTTTATCACTTCCGGCGCCGGGGTGTGAGGGTAATGTTTACCCGCCAGGGTGTCGAACTTCTTTACAGCGACTCTCCATCAAGGGCGGTGAACCCTACCTACCACGATTAGTTCATTTCACTCTCAAGAATAGAAATTGCATATGCTCCACTGAATGGGCAAACGCGTTTATGTAATAGCATTGTTAGCTACACTACTCTTCTGTCCCTTTGCGGCAGCTAAGCCCTCTAAGGCGGCGGCGGTGGCGCCAGTCTGTCAGCTGTTCGGCGAGGGTTATGATTTTTCTCGAATTCAGAGGCTGAATGATCCTCCCCGCGAAGCCCTAGACAATCCTAACGATTACGTGTTTTATCCTCTGCCTGGCATCGCTGAAATCCAGCGGCAAATGTCGGACTGGGCCACACTAGAGAATTCCTTGCCAGATGATTTGCGCGAGGTAGTGGCGCCACGACTCCGCGGAGTCGATATGCTTTTGTCTTTACCGAGACAGCTTTACTTAGGAAAAGAAGTAACGCTTCAAACCCGAAAAAAAGACATAGTCAAAGCTTACTTTTACGAGATTGACCCCAAAACAATTCACCTGATGATTCAACTTGATAGTGAACTGAATTTTACCGCTCAGAATTTGCCCGCATTTGATCTTCCAAAAACCAACTTCTTAAAGTACTCACTCGCCCCTTTTAATCAGATCATTTTTGGTGAGCAAGAAGTCAACAAAGACTATCGCGATCGCAGAGGCGTACCAACGTCTCAAATTTTCGAAATCAATCAATTCAATCAAAAGTTCCTAGACCGTAGTTTTTTTCTCATCGCCTCAGATTTGGACATCAGTAAAGGCTTTAGCCCCAATCAGACGCACTACGGATTCGCTCGCGTACTCACTTCGCTGGGTGAGCATGAACCTTTTGAATTCGAAGAGAAATACAAATTCAAATTGCTCCGTCAAAATCGGCCTATGGTTGAGATCGGTCGTTATGACCTAAGAAATCTTTCGAGGTCTTCTCGAGAGAAATTTCTTAAACATCTGTGTGCCTACATCAAAAAGATCATGGGTACAGATGAAGTCGATTTAGTGATGTATACCAACGATGCAGGTAAAAAGGCATTTGAAAGAGCTTATGGGTTTCGTGGTTTATTAACCCCGGATCAAATATCGACAAATGCTACGGATTTCGTATTAACTCTCAGTCTTCAAGAGCTCGCGAGTCAATTTCCGTAGTGCTCGATAGTTCCTTATGTCGACTCCATTTTGCGTCACACTCGAAATGACCAAGTGAACAACCTGATTGTACAGAACACTTGCTATGTATTCAGAGTCTAAATTCGACGCTTCTCTGTTTTTGATGCCTCTATCCACAAAAGACTTGAGTCGACTTCTGCCTATCTCCCGCACCTCCGAATTGAATTTCAAATACTCCGGGTTAAACGTGCAGTGATAGAGAAACGCCATCCACATCTTGAGGTGGTCAGGAAACTTCTTGGCCCATTCGAAGTTTGATTTTACGTAAGAATTAATATTTTTTAGTGCAGATTTTGTTTCATCGAAAGCGCTCCCAACATGAATTTGTGCATTGGCTACAGAGAAATGAATAACTTCGACAAACAGTTCTTCTTTTTTTGAAAAATAGTGGGTTATCAGCGGCCTGCTGACTCCAATCTCTTCGGCAAGCGCCGCAAAACTCGCTTGTTCTAGACCGCGATCCGCAATGACTTTCAATGCTTGCTCTACAATTCGAAGGCGCGTTTTTTCAGATTTTGCCAAGTAATGCGGATCAGCCGATAGCACGGCATGCATTTTCTTGACCCCGTCTAAACTGAGCTTCACTGCTAAATCCTTCCGTGAATGAAAGTCGATTTTTATATCAGTATTATATAAAAATTATAACACTGTTATAAAATATTGAGAAATTATTTTAATGACTTTATGTTGTGCCTCTGCCTTCTCGAAGCGAACGAAGGGCTTCGGTCGAAAGTCCAAAAGACCGCGGAAGTAGCAGGTGGATCAATTTGTTTACTTTAACCCTGAGCCTAAAAGCTCAAAACATTACCTAGGAGACATAAAGTGAAATTACTGAAGCGAATTCTTGTAACTATGGTAATCGCACTTTCAGCAGGATCCGTAGTGGCAGCAGAGCAGTGCCTTAACCTCAACGTTGAACGAAGAGATCTGGCCTTACTTATGACGACACTTTTGCACAAGGGCTACCAGTTTAAAGTCGAGCTGCCAGAGGCTATTGGCCCTATCGGCTTTGATGAAAATGGCAGACCTTATAGAAGGAGCAACATTGGGGATGACGGCAAAGTGAGAACCGCTTTAGTTAGACTAAGATTTCAAGCGGCTACAAGCCGAAGAGCTCAAGACGCATCCACCGCAGCGTATAGAAGTCTCAGCACAAGTGAAAACACAAAACTGAGCTTAGTCTATAACGGGGAGATTTATGGCTCTTCGATACGGGGTCCAGAGTCTTGCAAACGCTACCACCAAATCGAATCAGAACTTTAGAAAAAGGGTTATGTGCCTTTAAGAGCGGAGATTCTCTGCGAGTAATCTCCGCTAAAAATATAATTCCCGGCTACTAGCACGTCGGCGCCGGCATCTACACAGATGCGAGCTGTTTGATCGTTAATTCCGCCGTCGACTTCGATTAAAAAGTTCAGCTTTCGCTGTCTTCTAATTTTATCGAGCTCCTGGATCTTTTGCACTTGATCGGCCATAAACTTCTGCCCTCCAAAACCGGGATTGACAGTCATAACAAGAACAAGGTCCACCCTGTCGCAGTATTTTATCACTTCACTTATGTTTGTCGCGGGCCTTGCAGTGATACCGGGCTTCATTCCAAGTGCTTTGATTTTATCAAGACAGTCGCCGACGTCGTCACTCTCTACATGAGCAGTCAGCCTGTCTACGCCAGCGTTGGCAAAGTCTTCGATCCACTTGGCGGGATGATCAACCATTAAGTGAGCATCCAAAATCAACTTTGTTCGAGGTCGAATCTTTTGCACTACCGGAGCCCCAAAAGTGATGTTTGGCACAAAATGCCCATCCATAATATCTAAGTGAAGCCACTCAGCTCCTGCTAGTTCAATCTGTTTTATCTCAGACGCTATCTCTGAAAAATCACAAGAAAGCAGACTCGGCGCTATTAGGACACTCTTCATCGATGACAACTCCTCCTCCCCTTTTAAGCCCGACTTTTTTTAACCATTTAATCACTTTCTCACCAACTGCGCTCTCTTTATTTGGATCCCAATTACGCAGAATCCATCATTCCCGACGAGCTACAGAGTGCGCTCAAACTCGGAGCGGCTGTTACCACATCTCCGCAGCTGTGGCTAAGGCTTACGCCTCGAAAAATAAGAGCTCAGGCGTTATTCACCCTAAAAACCTCGCCTGGCCCGCGAAGTTCGGGCCCAACTTGTATTTAGACCCTTCATGACCTATAATAGGTCTTAAGAGGTCACATATGAAAATCGCAGCGATATCGGAACTGAAAGCTAAGTTAGCGCGATACATTAGGTTGGTAAAGTCCGGCGAGGATGTTGAGATAAGGGAACGTGGTGTTCCAGTTGCTTTGTTAACTGCGATTCGCTCAGAGTCTGATATTTCGATAACACCACCGAGAAAAGATCCATCTTCTTTAGGAAAATTTTCGTTCTCCACAAAGCCAAAAATCAAATTCGATGTCGTCGAGTTGATGTTAGAGGATAGGGCAAAAAGATGATTGCCTATATAGACTCCTCGGTTTTGATGAGAGTCTTATTGGGGCAGCCGAGTGCGCTAGCTGAGTTCCGACGCATTGAACGTCCCGTCGCAAGCAAGCTGTTAAAAGTTGAAGGACTTCGAACGCTAGACCGACTAAGAGTTCGCAGTCTTCTATCAGAATTAGAATATGTAAAAGCGGTACAAGAGTTTAGAGATGCTACTGACGCCGTCGAATGGGTTGAAATCACAGATTTGGTATTAGATCGTGTCTGTGGAAGTTTTGCCGTAGGACTTGGCACTCTAGATGCGATACATCTTGTGTCGGCACTCGTGTGGCAAGAAAAAACAAAGATGAGGCTTACGCTTTTGACTCATGACGTGCTCCTTGGGCGAGCCGCGCGAGCCTTAGGCTTTCCTGTATTGGGATGTATCGAAGATTAGCGATAGCTTAAGGCAAATGAATTCGTTCGCGTAATAAGTGTAGTCTTCCTTCCTGACCAGTTCTCACCGTATCGATAACTGGTCTTGACCAATTATCGATACGGTGAGAACATCAGAACATGGCAACAAGATACCTTAAGGCGGCGGTAGAAGCGGATGCCCTTGCTGATTACAAAATGGCCTTCATTAGTGGCCCTCGGCAAGTTGGAAAGACAACGCTCGCAAAACAAATGCTCACTTCATCGGCGAACTACTTTTCTTGGGATAATGGCGACTTTAGAAAGCAGTGGTCGAAGTCGCCACTTAAAGCCATCGAGCTAGCCGAAAAAGGGCCCGTTCTACTTGATGAAATTCATAAAGATCGCAACTGGAAATCTCGAATTAAGGGAATATACGATACAGTTGGTAATGAAATCCCTATCTTGGTAACTGGTAGTGCACGACTGGATCTTTACAGAAAGGGAGGCGACAGCTTACTGGGGCGCTACATACCCTATCGGCTGCATCCATTCTCCGTTGGCGAGAGAGACTATCCAATTACGCCTGATGAAATCCTCCAAAGTCTGACGGTAGAATACAAGTGGTCAGATCTAATGGCACTCGGAGGCTTCCCTGAGCCATTCATCGCCGGTAACGCCAACAAAGCCCAACGATGGAGCCGTTTAAGACTTGATCGACTGGCTTACGAAGACACCCGAGACATAAAGGTTTTGTCCGACTTAAATGCCTTTCGCGTTATGCTGGATCTAATACCAGACAAAGTAGGAAGCTTGTTTTCTTTTAACTCGCTGAGGGAAGACGTAGGCGTCGCGTATTCCACGGTAAGAGATTGGGTCCTGCTCTCCGAGAACCTATATTACGGTTTTTTTATAAGACCATACTCTAAAGGAATAAAGAGATCGCTAAGGGCTGAGCCCAAATTCTATCTTTACGATATTTTACAGATCCCAGAGAAGAACTTCAGTCAAAGAATCGAAAACTTAACTGCACTGCATTTGCTGAAGGCCTGCCACTTCTGGACTGATACGGCCCAAGGATTTTTTGAGTTGCATTTTTTGCGAGATAAAGAAAAGAGAGAAGTGGATTTTTTGATTTGTAGAAACCGAAAGCCTTGGATGCTTTTAGAGTGCAAATCAGGATCTACAAGCGTTTCGTCTAACTTAGTCCACTTTAAGTCCCAACTCAAAACGCCGCTGAACTTTCAACTCGTCGATAAACGCAATTTTGACAAAGAGTTTCCCGCACAAAATGTCCGAATAATTAACTATGAGAAGTTCTTCTCGGGAATGATTTAAATCTGTGACTGTCGTTGAGCGGCGATATTTTGGATCATGAAACCGTAAATGATGTGAATTGACTACTCCAAAATATCATCTGTATTCAATCCGAAGCCGATAATAAAATCTTTGGCTGTCATTCTAGAGCGAGACTCAGGCAAAACCTCAACAATTTCGATAGCGGAATTTCTGGAGCAACCTACAATAAGCAGACCGTCATCACTCATCAGCACTCTGCCGGCCTCAATTGTTCTGCCAAAAACTGCAGCGTCGTTGCCGCCTACTAACCGAGCCTTCAAAATCTTTACGGGTTTTGACTTCCACAAAAAATAAGCCTTTGGCCAAACAACTAAACCATCAACAAGCCCTTTGACATACTTTGCTTCTAACTGATTCCACAGAATACGAGCCTCGTCTTTTTCAATCTTTTTCGCGATTGTCACCTTGGACTCATCTTGCTCTTGAACCTTGAGCGATCCTTCTAAGTAGCGAACTAACTCATCGGTCAGCAGCTCTGACCCTATTTGCGAAAGCTCATCAAAAAGTATGGTAGCGTTGTGATCTTCGCGAATCTTCAGCCGCCTCAGGCCCAAGATAGGTCCTGCATCTAGCTTTTGCACAACTCTTTGCAGAGTAACTCCAGTTTCAGAGTCGCAGTTCATCAATGCCCTCTGAATGGGCGCAGCTCCCCGCAGGTGGGGCAAAAGACTTGCATGCAAATTAAAAACTTCACCACTAAAAATATCTAAAAGAGACTGAGACAAAATCTGACCGTAAGCCACTACTACAGCTAAATCGGCATTTACACTTTTTAACTTTTCCAAAAATGATGCTTCTTTGGCCTTCTCAGGAGTTGCGACTGAGAGTCCTTGGCTTAAAGCATACTCCTTGGTGTGACTCGCTTTAAGCTGCATCTTCCGACCGGCCGGTCTATCCGGTTGAGAAACGACAAGCACGACATCGAACTCATTCGATTCCACTAGCTTTTGCAAACTCGGCACAGAAAATTCAGGAGTACCAAAGAAGACTACACGTTTTTTCTGCACGCCTGCAACTCCCGCCAAGTCTGGCGCAAAAAAGTATTAGAGGGGGTTTCGCGATTCTGTGTGTTTAGGGTAGCCCTTTTTTCGAATCTTGTTCTTGAGCAGAGTGCTTTTTACCATGCTGATTCGATCTAAAAAAAGCCTGCCGTCGAGATGATCAATTTCATGTTGTATGCAAACAGACAAAAGCCCATCTGCTTCAAATTCAAAAAATTCTCCATCTAGGTTTTGAGCTCTAACGGTCACATTCTTTTTTCTGTCTACCCACTCATGATAACCAGGAATACTCAAACACCCCTCTTCAAACTGAAAAGTTCCCTCTGACTTGATTATCTCTGGGTTTGCTAAATAAAGCGGCCATGAAAGCCTCTTTTCAAATTCACTCATTTCCGACATAAGGATTTCGCCGGTCTCACTGCGCGGCCTTGTATCGATCACCAAAAATCTTACAAGCTCCCCAATTTGAGGGGCGGCCAGACCCACACCAGGAGCCGCATACATCGTTTCGACCATATCGGCTGCCAAAGCCCTTAGACTCGCATCAAAAACCTCAACATGCCGACTCTTCGATTTCAGAACAGGGTTAGGAAATGTCAGTATTTTAAGAATTGCCATTGCTCTTCAGTTTACCTTCTTATCGGCGCAATCTCAATACTAGAAAGCCTGTCAGCACGAGGGTTACTATATTCGGAAGCCATGCCGCGATAAACGGAGGTAAATATCCGTATTTGCCAAGCGTCAACCCCGAGCTGTAAAGAGACCAGTAGCCAAAAGCCATGGCTATGGTCACCCCAATGCTCATTGCTCGGCCTCCTGAGCGGTTCATTCTTGCGCTGAATGGCACACCCAAGAAAGCCATCACCAAAGAGGCAAATGCAAAACCGAATTTGGCTTGATAGTCCACCTCATACCGCAATGTATTTAATCCGGCCTCTTTGTTGCGTTTAATGAAACTACGTAGCTCGCCAAGTCTCATCACATCTGTAGAGACAGCCTGAGAAGGTACATTGAAAAAATCCTTTTCGAGAGCGTCCATGGCCTTATGTTCAAAGGTCTTAGTCATCGGGAAGCTATTTCGACCCTCAAAGATTGTAATCGCGCCATCATTGAGGTCCCAGACAGCACCCTTTTGCACCAACTTGTTAGCGTGTATGACCTGCGAAAGATCCCAATTGTTATCCATGTAGTAGAAGGCAACGCCTTCGGCACTCTTAGCTTCTGGGTTAACTGTCTGAAGGTAGAAAATGACCTGCCCCGAACGGTACCAGATTCGATTTGTCTTTACCGTTGCATAGAGTCCAGGTTGCTTTTTGATTTCTACAAAATAGATATAATTCTTTTTTTGGTTGAAGATAGGCATAACCCAGTCACCGACTGCAAAGAATGAGATGCTAATGATGGCGATCATCGACAAGATCGGTGCGCTGACACGCGCCAAACTCATCCCGCTAGAAAAAAGAGCCACCAACTCGTTGTGCGAGTTCATTCCGGAAAGCGTAAAAAGAGTCGCAGTCAGCGCTGCAACCGGAAGGAACTGATAAGCTATCGCCGGAAGCGAGTAGACGTAGTAAAGTGTCAGACTCTCCAAAGAAACTCCCGAGCCTTTAAGAGTCTCCGAGAGGGCATGCACAACTATATAAAGCGTCAGCACAACTGTTAGGGTAGCAATGAAGTACCCCAAGAAGGTTCTGGCAATGTAGCGATCTACGGTATTAAACAAAAGGTTCCCTAGCCTCCCAATAAGCCAGCCGTTTTGAGCTCCGCCGAAGCCCTTGCTTGACTGCGAAGTGATAAACGACTTTACTTTCAATATGGCCTTGCGCGTCTTACTTGCTGACAACAGCGAAACCATTCGAAAGGTAATGCAGCTCTCACTGCAAGATTATGCAGTTGAAGTCAAGACGGTCAATTCCGGAATTGACGTGCAAGAGGTTGCCAAGAGCTTTAGACCCGACATTATCTTTGCCGATGTGCTACTTCAAAAGCATAACGGCTACGAAGTCGCTCAGGTGATTAAAACTTCTGAAGACACCTCCGAAATTCCCATCGTCCTGATGTGGAGCGGCTTCATGTTCTTAGATGAAGACAAGTTCAAAAATTGCGGAGCCAATGATCGATTAGAAAAGCCCTTCGACGCCCAGGCTGTTCGAGAGCTTATTAAACGGTGGGTGCCTAAATCTGCCGAAAATCCATTAGAAAACTTTGTGAAGCTCCCAGACATCTCATTTATCGAAAGCGAACTTGCTGCAAAAGAGCGTGAAAAGGGCCTTTCGCTCAGAGCAAAACCAGAAATCGTTGACAACAAATCTCCCATTGCTGAGGAGCCACCAAGCACAGAAAGCGAAATCGCACCGTCGCCCGTGATGCATCAAACTGGCCCGGTAGATCAAACCATTTCTAGGCCTTCTATTAAACTTGCCCCTATTAAAGGGGCTTCCAGCCCTCAACTTCCTCCCAATCCTACTCTAGAAATGGCGGGCCATTCTTCTCAAGAGCCCTATAACGAGACTGAAAAAACTGGATCTAATTGGACAATGGACAGCTTTGATGACATTGAACAATTTGCCTCCTCCGACTCTTCATCTGTCACAGGTGATTCTAATGAAACTCTGCTAAAGCCAGACGAAGATGAGGAACTACCGGAGCTAGAGCTAGAGAGATTTGACGAAAATAATGTTGATGATTTTTCTCATCGTGAGCTGATTAACTTGTCATCCAGTAATACCCAAGCTCCCATTAAAGCGCCTACACCTGACAATGACGCTCAGCTTAGCAGAAGGGTAAACAGCAGTAGCGAGCCGAAACCTCGAACCGAAGCTGCGCCCGAGCCTAAAGAAACTGTAAACGACGATATTTCACACATCGACAAAGCCTACGACGCTAATAGAGAAGGCTCAGACCTCAGCCAGTGGCAATCTAAGACATTGCATGATTTTAAATTGCCAGT
Source organism: Bdellovibrionales bacterium CG10_big_fil_rev_8_21_14_0_10_45_34 (assembly GCA_002778785.1). Taxonomy (GTDB): domain Bacteria; phylum Bdellovibrionota; class Bdellovibrionia; order Bdellovibrionales; family 1-14-0-10-45-34; genus 1-14-0-10-45-34. Next base: position 40,534 of record PEZS01000007.1, read on the forward strand.
AGATAAACTTACAGAAAGCGATGAGTTTGAGTTTGTAACTCCAAAGGCAGAGTCTAGAAACAAAGAGCGATCTGTCGTTTCAGAAGACACAGTAAGTGTGAAGTTGCCACCTCGCTTGTCTGTTGCTGAACAAGAATCGATTTCGTCTTCAACACAGATGAGTGATTCTCCAGAGTTTCGAAACTGGCTAAGAGGTGTCATTCGAGAGGAGATTCAATCAGTCGTAAAAGATTACCTTGATACTAAGATCGAAGAGGCTCTCCTTAAACTCGATGAAGATAAGAACTAGATTTAGCGCATGTCGCTACATAAGTCCTGATAATGTAAGTGATGTTATCGGGTGATATTGCTAAGCGATTGATAAGCCGGGTAATGTTACCCAGTTATAAATAAATTGAGTAAATGATATGCATAATAATGCTCTTAGTAGGTCGGAACTCATCAAGCTGGCGCTAAATGAAGACATGCCCAGCGGAGATATTACAACCGATGGGCTAGGTATAGCATCGCGACGAGGTTTCGCCCGACTCAAAGCTAAACAAGATCTCACTCTATCTGGCTGTGACTTTTTTGAAGACACTTTAAAAACGGTCGACCCTGCTCTCAAAATAGAGTGGGAGTTTACTGATGCAGACCAAGTGCTGAAAAACCAAAATGTGGCGTTGATCGAAGGAAATCTCATCACCCTTTTGAAGGCCGAGCGAGTCGCCCTTAATTTTTTAGGAAGACTTTCTGGCGTCGCAACTCTAACCAAAAGATTTGTAAAACAAGTTGAAGGAACGAAAACCAAAATACTTGATACGCGAAAGACGACCCCACTCTTAAGACCCTTCGAAAAAAAGGCAGTAAGAGATGGGGGCGGCACTAGTCATCGCGACAGTCTCAGCAGTGCTGTTTTAATTAAAGAAAATCATATTAGGGCCGCTGACGGTATAAACAACGCAGTTTTCTCTATAAGAAACAGCGGAGTTTCGTTTATCGAAGTTGAGGTAACTACGTACGACGAAGCCAAAGAGTGTATAGAGCTGGGTGTTCAGAGGATTCTACTTGATAACATGAGCATTGACGAAATGAATTCCATCGTTGCTATGACACCAGTGACTATAGAGACAGAAGCCAGCGGCAATATGACAATAGACCGGGTGAGAGAAGTCGCTCTGACGGGAGTGAGTTTTATCAGCGTTGGGGCCCTGACGCATTCGGCACAAGTGGCTGACCTATCACTTCTTTTTGACTGGCCGAACGCGTAGACATATCTTGTTTTTTGGTACCATTTCACTTGGTACTCACTGGGGAGGGCATGCCTTCGAAGACATTTAAAATAGGTGAATGCGCGCGTGGCTGGTCGGCATCTATTAACGTACCAGTTGTTTACTTTGACGAAGTTGATAGCACCAATTCTTGGGCAAAAGAAGTTGAACACTGGGAAAGCTTACCGGCTCTGGTGATCACAGAGTTTCAAACAAATGGTCGCGGGCGCAGTGGGCGTAGTTGGATTTCTCCAGCAAAGGGAACTTCTCTTCTTAGTACGTGGGTGTTTGAACTCGATCGTGCTCCGCAGCCAATTGCATCGCCACTCGTCGGTTTAGCATTATACCGGGCGGCTTTAACTACCTGGCCAAAATTGCCTTGGAGTCTCAAAGCCCCGAATGACCTCTATCTCGGTGAGAAGAAAATTGCAGGTGTTCTTGTTGAAGTCACAAATACATCTGATCGATGGATGCTCTATGTAGGCATCGGAATGAATGTCATCGAATCACCTGGGAGCAAAGTAGAAGGTAGCTCCACGTGCCTGTTAGAGTTTTTACCTCAGCCACTGACTCATGAAGCTTTTGAAAACTTCTTAACCTCACTCATAGTCGAGCTAGGTGAGGCACTCGGTAATTCTTTTGAGTCTGAAATGTCTAGTTCTTGCCGGACGGATTTGTTGGATGCCCTCAATAAACTGCCACTGCTTAGCGAGCCCTATCTCGAAATCCTCGGTGACGGCTCTTTGCGATCAGCAAGCGGCGTTCGAGGTTGGGAATCCTTGTAACACGCCGGAGGAATGCTGCGGACCACAGCGCTCCCTAGTCAACTCTTCAGAGTGCACCTTTACCTGCATTTTTCTGATTCGAAGAACGTAGCGAGCAAAGCAAAAAATAAAAGGCAATAGAACCTTAGTTTTCTTGCGCGATAAAACGTTTTCGAAGTGCCGTTACGACGGATTTGTGGGGATCTTGGTATCGTTTTATGAGTGCTTCTAAAGAACTTTGTGTTCTCTTAAAAAGTTCGTCCGCCCGCAAATCAGGAGAGTAGCGCACCGGTTCGCCAACTCGGCTTCTTAACTTAACAGGAAAGGGCAAAAGCCCCATACCAATTACCGGCGTCGCCTTTATCCCAAGCCTTTTTGACCACTGCTTTAAAACCCCGGCCTCATTGCGTGGGTTGAGGTAAGTTTGTTCAATGTTTTCGGTAAAAACTGGGATGATATCTACTTTCATTTCTTGCGCAATCTTTGCAAAACCATCCAAATCTTTCCACTGAGGTTTGTAACTTGCCGACTCACCACCATCAAAAAGTCTTATGTTACCCGGAACAATTCCCACAATATGGCCATCTGCCAGAAGTTTTTTTGCATTCTCTGCGTTAGCGCTCATAACTCTTAAATTCTCAGACAGCTCTTTAAAAAAGGGTGTGCTAATCAGCCAGCTATCTCCGAGGCCTCTTATCCAGCGCCCCGTCTTTCGGTAGAGTTCAAATGAAAAATACCAAGAATCAATGGGCAGCGGCCCATGATAGAAAACAATCAATGCCGGGCCGCTCAACGGAATCCTCTCGATCCCGTGCACTTCGTATCCGTTGTAAAGTCGAGAGAACGCATTCATGTATTTACTGAGTTTTTCTATTACAGACTGCTGCCTTGTATTGAGTCCACTTGACGGAGCGCCCTTCGGACGCTGGGTTTCGCGCTTCGCAGCCGCCTCAGAAGAAGTATCTTGCGCCGACACTGAGTTCGACGCCGGTGCTGTTTCACTACCAAAAGCTTTCCACGGTCTTGTCCCATGTGCATCGCGACTGACGGCTCGCCTGGCGGATGATTGCGAAGAAGCAGATTCTGCTTTAGGGGGTGACGATTTCTTTGGGTACATAGCTTTTTAACTCCTGAGAAATTTGAGGGCGAGATACTGCAAAATGACCTATCAGTTCAGCAACAAGACCGTCGAAGTCTTCTCTGTTCTTTCGAGCCACTCGTGATTTTGCGCCAAGATCCTTATCAAGAAAAATATTTTTGTATTCACTGGTTGATTTAATAATAGTCTCGAATCTTTGAAAGCGTGCTTGCGAATAGTATTTTTCGTAGTACCCAGCAGACTTTTCTCGAGCATCCCATTTATTCAGCAAAACACGCGCCGCTAAAGAGACAGAAAACTCATTTTCAATCTGTTCTTTTTCTTTTAGCGATATATTGGCGCCAATCTCAGAAAACCGATCCGCCATGACAGGAAGAATCAACAGATCAGACGCAACCATCACAGCTGTGTTAATCAAATTTAATGAAGGTGCCGTATCAACAAAAATAAACTCGTAATCGCTCTTAAGATTTTTCAAAAGTTCACGGATGGGTGCTGCCGGATTGCGATAATGCTCGCGAATCACCACATCGAGCATCGAGTTCACCGGAGTAGACGGTATGAGATCGAGCCCATCACACAACGAGATTCTGGCTTCTTCAAATGTAGCTCGACGTGAAAGCAAATCCATCAAAACTGGAGTGCTTTCGTTCATTTCGAATCCCTTATTTTCAAGCTCAAAAGTTGCCGTCAAGTTACCCTGTGGATCGGCATCAATGAGTAAAACTCTAAAGCCCATTTGAGAGATTCTTTGCGCTAAAAGATGGGTGAGTGTCGACTTTCCGACACCGCCCTTACACATCATCAACGAGACTATTTTTGCAGCAGCGATTTTGCTACCCATCAGAACGCCAGACTCCTCAACAAGCTCTCGCGTCTTTTGCCAATTAAATGGGCCTTCCCCAACGGATTTCCCAAGGCTTCTGGCCAATGCAATCTGATTCAACATACCGTTGAGCTCTGATTTTGAGATAGCCTTTGATTTTAGGAGGTTGGTTTGCGGCATAATCTGTCTCCCATCTCAAGTTATCTAACCCCATTCTCACTCTAAGATAAACACTTAATTTTACGTGACCCCTCTAAGATTCCTTCGCCTGGCTGTTGTCAGCTCTGAATGAAAGGCCTAATATGAGAGAAAAAACGAAGGTGGTTCAATATGGCCCTAGTACATACCCCAGACGGCGAGATCAGTAGCCCTTGCCCAAGTTTTGAGCTTCCTGATATCTACGGCAAAACAGTGAGCTTAAGTGACCTTCAGGCGCAAAATCCGCGCGGCTTACTTGTCATGTTCATCTGTAACCACTGTCCGTATGTTCAAGCCATCGAAGAGCGACTGATCAAATTGTCTCAGAACGCCATCGATCAAAAAATCAATGTCGTCGCCATTTGCTCAAATGATTGGCACCGCTATCCAGATGACTCACCCAAAATGCTGAGAAAGCGATCGGAGGAGATGAAGTTTCCGTTCATCTATTTGGTCGATGAAACGCAAAAAGTGGCCAAGCAATTCGGCGCTGTCTGCACTCCTGATTTGTATTTGTACGATGCCAACTTCAAACTCTACTACCGTGGACGCTTAGACGATTCGTGGAAAGACCCGTCTCAAGTTAAGACGCAAGATCTTTCAAATGCGATTCAAGATTTACTAGGCGGAAACCCACCGCCAGAAACCCAACATTCCTCTATGGGCTGTTCAATTAAATGGCGAGAGGGCGTCTAATTACCTGCCTCAAAAATAACTGCCAGAGCGGATTTTCTCTAAAATAATCTTCTCTGGCATGATGGGATCTTTGGGATCCACCATAAACAGCGACTGCTGTTCACAGCGACGTTTATTTTTCAAAAGCCAATGCAAAATATCAGACAGTTTTCTGTTTCTCTTATCTTTAAAAAATGGATCATTCTGTAGGGCATCCTTTGCCTTTTTCAGCGCTCGCCCCTCTGCAACGTCTGACTCCTTCACAGCGTAGTCGTGCAGATCGTACTTTTTAATGTCTTCTGGTAAAACTCCAAGAAATTTCACGTCAGGCGCACTAAAATCACTATTTCGAATTAAACTAGCTGCACTTCCGGCCTTAAGAGTTCGATAAATATTTTGCATAGTGTAAGCATCCAGATCACCGAAGAAGAAAAGAGGAACCTTTAGCTGATCCTGAATGAGCTTACACCAACCTCTCACGGCATTGCTCGGAACACCTTGAGCGCCCATCAAAATGCATTTATTCCTGCGTGTAAAACCGTTACTCACAAGCGTGTTCGCCGTGCCTTCTGATTCGACAATCAATCCAAATTCTATCTTGCCTTTAGATTTGAGCTGCAGACTTTGTGGTCGGTTCTTTGGTTGAAACGGTGAAGTACCCAGAGAGCTCAAATCAACAACGGCCTTATCACCATCAGGTAGGGTTTCTGTAACGATAAGCTGCTGCGAATAAGTCTGACCGCCGCGATCGTTGGCAAAACAGTTCATGTCTTCACGGTAGACTTCAAACATTTCACAAATGAAGTCTATAATAGAGTCACTTTCTTCCTGCTCTTGAAAATCTAGAGGACGAAGCTTTGGGTTGTACTTCACTTCACCTTTTGAGATGTAATAAAGCTCCCTTTTTGTATTCACTGCGCCAGTTGATATGTTCCTGAGCAAAATTTCGAGCATAAAGACGGCTCGAGACATCTTTTGGACAGAAGATACATTGAGCTCGGTTTTTACTTTTTTGTCTCCGGGCGCTAAATAACCTATTTTCGGATCATAAAACGCATTATCTAAAGCGCACTTGGTGGCCTCAAGAACGGGCCGCTTCGCCGCTTCTAAATCTTTAAGCATCCTGTCGCATACGGCTTTAGCCAATCGAGGAATACCATCTTGTCTCGTTGATGCTTTCATTACTTTTTGCCTCGCTTAGCCCCTTGAGAGCTTTTTTTACTCGGTGTCTTTGTTGTCGGCGTCTTTGTTGCAGGCGACTTACCCTTTGATTGTTTTTTGCCCAAAGCCTGTTTGGCTACCTTTTCAACATCAATGACATCGCGAGCTACTTTGCTGTTAACAATCCCATCATCGCTGATCACGTCAGACTCGGAGTATTCCTCGCCACCGCTGTCATCGCCAAATGTCGCGTTGAATTTAGCGCGAATAGCTTGTTGTGCCACTCTCAGTGATTCTAACTTTTCATCGGCTTGAGAGAGATCCTTTTCAGCGGCCGCAGCATCGCGCCCTAAAATCTTCATAAGACCCTCTTCAGCGCGCTTTTCTCTAGCCGGTGAAGCTCCTAAAATTCGCACTAGCCCTTCAACAAGCATCGGGCCAAATTTTTCTATGTGTTGAAGCTTTTTCTCAAGATCTGCTTCTTTGACCTCTTTTCGAATGTGCCGACTAAGTTTTTGACCTGCCTGCATACACGCTCGGCGAATCTCTTCAACAAGCTCTTCGCTCGCATCAACCGTTTCTTTTGAGGCATTCTTAAACTTAATAAACGGAGAAACCACACTAATGGCAAAAACATAGGGCCCAAGCGGCACAGAGTTTCTTGGCTGATTGAGTCCGTATGAGCGCCAGTTTACCGTTTCAATTGCCTTAGTGATGGCGCAACCCGCTTTGTCAAACTGCAAAGGAACGCGGTTCGCAAAGCGAAGCACTTGAAGCGGCTGGTCTTCTGAACCACGATTCTTAAACCTAGCAAGCGCCACTTCTACAGAGACGGGCTTAGAATCACAAATGCGAGGTTTTCTGGTAACAACGCTAAAGAAATCTACATCGCCTAAACGCAAAATACTTTGAGCCAGAGCGTCTTCTCCTACTGACAGAACCGATTTTGTACTCGGCGGTACAAGCTCGGTGTCTTGTAGGGTCTGGTAAATCGATTTGAATTGCGCTTCGGAGAGCGCATTAACGGACTTTTCAAAGAGGGCCTTAGGTATCCCTTTCTTATTGAGCTCTGTAATTGTTGCGTCAGTTAATCGAGTAAAGCCTGTTTTCAAGAACTTCCTGAGCGGCACTTTGCCAAACAAATGAGCATGAGTCATAAATTCGCCAAGTTTTAGCGTATGCGGGTGCGGTGCTACCGCCGTGGGTATCAAGGGCACTTTTTCGCTGACTCTTTCAACGCGAACCTCGTCGGCATCTAGAAGCTTATAAACTAAGGTCAAATGAGGGTTCACAAGGGTCGTGCCCTCAAGATAGGTCATCAGCCCACCATCGCCGTTCAGCTGCACACGGCCATCGAGCATAAACTCTACAAGGACGCCGTGAGGCCTATCCCAATCGATCGTCTTTTTTTCTCGAAAGACTCCCTTATTTTTTTTGATATCAACATCTATAAGGGCTTCAATGGCCTTTTTCATGCGTTTGGTTTTGCTAATGACTCGGGCACCCTTGGCGTTGGTGAGTTGGGCCCAGGTGGTTGCTGCCGAAATCCCGATCCCCTGCTGGCCGCGTGTACATTGCCCTCGCCCAAACTTTGAGGAGGCCAAATACTCGCCATATACCATTAAAAGGTCGTCTTGCTCGATTCCAGGGCCGTTGTCCTCAATGAGAAGCCTTATCAAGTCTGTGTTTTTCTGCGCGCCTGGGCCGACTTTTGAGATCTCAATGCGCAGCTCGGGGAGTATTTCTGCCACTTCGCACGCGTCCAAAGAGTTGTCTACAGCCTCTTTCAAGGTTGTAAGCACAGCTTTCGTGGGAGACGAAAAACCGACTTGCTGAAGGTTTTTTGCGAAATATTCTGCTGTTGAACTGGTTGTAATTTGCTGTGTTGCCAAAGAAAGTCTCCGTATTGACTCATTATGAACAGAAACTCCCTCAGTGAGCAACCCTCCTTATCGATTTGCTTGAGTAGGAGCGCGGCGCAAACTTTCTTATTTTCTGAATTCTAGAGACAGCGATCCGATGCCTTTTAGCGAGAAGTCACAACCACGGAGCAGTTAAACTTTGCGAGACAATACAAGAGACCGGCTCTGAACGATTCAGAACAGTCAGTTTAACCAAGGCATGGCAAATTCGGCCCATTGTGGTAGCCAAGATGTTTTACTGCTCTTTTTGTGAAAAGAAAATCTATAAAAAGCTGCTACGAAACCTTCTCAATTCTTGCTGCAGTAGAATTGACTCCCTCTGCTTGACTCTGCTGTTAAGACTAAATCAACACTGTTGCAAATCCGTTTTTTTTGGCTTTTAATGAGGCCATAAAAAATAGGATTTTAGTTTCGAAGAATTCATTTTCGAAACTTCCAATAGGAGAAGATTACTTATGAAAAGCAAGATCTTGGGCTCATTACTAGCGCTAACTTTAACTTCGCTAGTGGGCTGCACAGACAAAGAAGAAAAAGCGGAAACTAAAGACGAAGCAGCAGCTCCAGTAACCAAAACTGAGGACGCACCGACTACTTTACAAAGTAAAGACGTCAAAGTTGGCGAGGGCGACGAAGCTAAATCTGGAGACAAAGTAAAAGTTCACTACGTTGGAACCTTGATGGATGGAACAAAATTTGATTCCTCACGGGACCGTAACGAGCCTTTTGAATTTGATATTGGCAAAGGCATGGTCATTAAAGGTTGGGACGAAGGCGTTGCCGGAATGAAAAAAGGTGGAGTGAGAGAGTTAGTTATCCCGCCATCTTTGGGCTATGGTGATCAGGCTGTTGGGCCCATCCCTGCCAATTCAACTCTTAAGTTTGAAGTCGAACTTGTAGAGATCGTAAAATAGTTTTCCTTAAAAGGCTCTTTAGGTGCCTTTTTTCTGAGCGTCGTTTTGTAGCCCCGCTAAGACGATTTCTGCGGGGGTGAGATAGGTTTTTTTATTATTACAGTCTTTACAACAGGGCACGATGTTGCCCTTTGTTGATCTTCCGCCTCTAGAGAGCGGTATTTTGTGGTCCATGGTCAGCTCATTCGGAGCAAATGTCTTTTCACAATAAAAACAAACCCCTTTTGCCAGCTGTTGCTTCCACCACTGACTCTGCCTGAGCTCCCTCGCCTTCTGCTTTTCTTTTTGGGTTTTTACAGCCATCGCCCTACCGGCATTCTAACACATCCCTAACGCTGAATGGTTAAGCCGACTTACTTAACCGCCAATATTTAGTTTTTACCAATAAAAAAAGCTCTCCAATTAGGAGAGCTTTCTATTAATCCGTAAACAGAATAAAGTTGAATACTAAGCTGCGTTCGCGAGTTCGGCTTTCGCGCTGTTAAGGCACTCGATAAGCTTTGCCCACCCAGCGTCAGCCTGTTGAGAATTTTCGCCAAGATGGGTCTGTCTAAATGAAATCACGCCTGCTTGCAATGCATCTTGTGGGTTTAATTTTGGCATATTTCTAATCGCCTCAAGTCCAGCCTTCCACATTCTCGCAATCGCATATCCGTTGGATAATTGAATCGTCTTTCCGTTAACTTTGAAAGTAACCTTCTTAGTATCCAGCGCCTGCAATACTATAAAGTCCAAATGGTTAGCTATCGATGGATTTCCCTTAGCGATTAGGGCCGCCAAATATACTTCAAGTAACGATTTGAACTGTTGCTTCTGGCTTGCTGTTTTCAATTTCGCGAGATCTCTATCAGCTGTCGGAGCATCAAAGATCGCGTTAATATAATCAGCAACATCCTTTTCGCTCGTCCGAACGGATGCACCAAGATGTGCTCTCGCCGCCGAAACGAGATTGCCTACTGCACTGCTAGCACCCTTGCCTCCTGCACTTTGGCTTACTTCCATAATCCTAGCCAGCCTTGAGCTCACACCCTGGGCCAACATTGTTTCTACCGCAGAAGCTCCTTTTGCCGTTTCGACCGTTGTCTTGCCGCTTTTTGGAGCAACTGCCGAGTTACCGTAAGCATTTGCTAGCGATAAGGCAAAGCCCGCGCTGACTAGTCCTAGAAACACCTTTTTCATCTCCGTACCTCCTAATTTTATGAATCGACGAATACCGTTCGCTCATTCTTGTATCTGATTCCGCATTTATCTCGCAATTCGAAATTCATTACAAACAATGCAAAGGCGATGCCGACGGGTTTGAAAACTTTTTACGATCGAGAAAGGTTTTTTTGTCTAAAACCTGAGCACTGAGCGCAGGTATAACTTTAGGAACGGTCCGTCAAAGAATGGTCTTAGGGCTGCGAATTCTCACCACCCGGGAATGGGGGAAAAGCCCGAATTCCATATCTAACTGCATGAAACCCAGCGAGGAAGCTGCTAAACAGTAGCCATTTCTCCCCCCGCCCAGTAGGCTTTAGCGCTTGACTGTTGGCTCTTGGCGCCCTTCCAAACAGCTGCGCACTTTCTTAAAGAACTGGGTTGTAGATCTGCGTGATGACAATTTTTGCTTACAGTACAGCCCTCTTTGGGCACTTCCATCGTTTGACAATCTTGAATTCGTATCAAGAACACACTCTCGGATAGCAGCAAGATACAACGATTGGCCACAAGTCAATAAGCTAAATTCACTGCGCTCGAAAATCTCATGTGCTTCATCTCGAAAGCCTTCAATTGAGCTTAGCCCCATCACCCAATTTTGGAACTTTCCAGAGGTATTCTTTTCAAGAGCATGCGATATTTCGCCGCCGAAGACAGTCTGGTCTATCAAAAAACCTACCCCTGCAGCCACGATTGTCGCGACACCTGCTTTCGTTAGTGTCAACGGAAGAAGTCCGGTAATAGAGCCAACTATGTTTACTCCGATCGTGCGGGTGTAATTCTTACTCAGCGCCATCCAACTTTGCAGTTTAGCAAAGACTTCTTCTCTGCAAGCAAAACTCTTCAAAGTAGCGCCATACTCCTTTTGAATAATGGAAAACTCTTGGTATCGAACGCCAACATCGATAAGTTGCTTGATCAACTTCGACGGGGGTTTGTCTGTGAATGATCTAGCGATGCTTAACGGATTTGTTGCTAGCTGAACAATCCCTGCCAGCTCAGATGCCGGCCTAGTCAAGGCGTCCGAATAGGAATCAATTAATTCAAGCAGACTCGGCAACGAGTACTGAACGAGCAAGTGCTGCCAAAGTCTATCGCTTTTATTTTGTTGAATTAGTAAACAACTTTTTTCAATACGATGTAAGCCCGGCTCAACACCAGTAGTTGCCACTTGTGTCGATCCGCTTGTAATCCCCGTCCAAAAGGCCAAATAAAAAAAAGCAAGGGGAGCTAACAGTTTCAAGTCGGCCTCCTCACTGTGTTGGTGGCTTCAGTTGATTAGCCGCATCTGCTGCTGCTTTTCGTGCTTTCTCAATTCGATCTGCGACCTCTTGTGGCGTTTCCGGACGGCTCTGACTAGTGCTCGAAGTAGCCTCGCCCGGTACTACTCTCTCATTCGCTGCAGGATTAGGCGATGATCCGGTGGCGCCATTTACTTTAGCCGGCTCATCAGCTCTCGACTTCTTTTCATCAACTGTGTTTTTAGCATCGTCTTTTGGCTGCGCTGCTGTTTCATTTGGCAAACTGAGCCTAATGTAAATACCCGAATCCGTCGCTTTTGCCACTTCAACTTCCATCATGCTTCCGATGTCGCCAAGCGCATTAAATGGTCCGTTAAAACTTTGACGAAATATGCCGTCGCTCACATTCGGTTGGTTGTACAAAAGTTGAAAATCCTTTTCATCCAGGTTGAGCCATCGAGTTCTCAAGTCTGCTGCGAGAAAACTCTGGTCAAGGTACTGATCTACCATCATACGGATATCCCTTAGAACCAGCATGGTAAAAAAGTCCCAGCGAATACCTTCGTTCCTGAAGGCTAGCGACTTCGGGTTACGCAATTTGCTTGGGATCTTTTTGCCTAGAGTCTTTTCGCTCGCGGTAACTTTATCGCTGTCTTCGTCAGCCTGAGGGTTTTCTTCAGAAATTCCAAGAATGCTAACCAATTGAATTGGTCCCGCAAGCGAGTAGAAATACAATTGCCTTTGCAAGCTGTCCTCTGTAAAGCTTTCCCAGCCTCGAGTCGCTTTTGTTTTGTCTACAGTCTGCGCAACCGCCGCTTTCGCCCACAAACTCTGACCAAGAAAAGTACTGTCATCAGCAAGTACGTCAACTTTGGCTGATTCCAAAAGCTGTAAATTGACTTGGAAATCTTCTAAGGTTTTTTGGGCATCCGCTCCTAACGGTAGCTTGGGTTTGACCTGCTCATAGACGCCTCCGTATTCAAACTTTGCTTTCCAACCATTAATGTCTGCGTATTGTGCATTCTGAATTTTTTTCAGCGCTATTTTTCCAAAAAACTGAAACAATGCTTCGTCAGGTTTTTCTGAAGCTTCAATGTAATTGTTGAAAAGAAAGCTTAAAGTAGATTTCGGCTTCATTTTTTTATAGAGTCTGCGGTAGACTCCAACTAGACGCTCAATCTCTGCGATAACAAAGCCTCTTTGCCCAGTAGAACCTAATTGAGTTTCCTGCGCTGCGCGACTGCAGTTCTGACGATTCTCCTTGTCGCTACAACTACTACGCAGCCAACCAGTGATGCCAGCTAGCATCTTCTGAACCGTATACGGCGAAGACGAATGCAGCCCACCCTCAAGAGCTTCAACTACATCCGGCAGTCTACTCCTTATCGCCCTTTCTCTCCATTCAAAATATTGTGCATACCTTTGCTCGATATGCTTTTTGGCGATATCCAAAACAGCTACTTTATTGCGAACAGGGATTGGATCCAGCGGCGAGTTACGCATGGCTCGAGGTGCAAGTCCTAAAATTTTTCTGTCGAACTCGGCTAGATAATGACGGTACTCTTCGTTGAACCCTACCAAATCCGTTTGCCGATCAACATGCCAAGCTGGCAAAGTCGGTCGGCCGTTACGCTGGAAATCTTCTGATTGAAACCGTTCAAAATCACTCTTCGTTCCTTTTTCGCTGTCAAATTCTGACGCTATCCAGTTGAAGTAAGAGGCTTCCTTGTAGATTTCGAATTCTTGTGCGGCAGCTTCACCAAGAATTTCATCGGCTTTCGCCTTAAATTCCTTGGTAAATACGCCCTCCCGATAATATTGACGAATATCATCAATATTAGACAGTGCCAGAGTCATTCCCGCTGAATTCAAAATTAAGTCTTCGAATGTGAAAATGTCTTCTTTTTTTTCCGACGTACCGACTTCTGATAGGCCTTCGCGTGTTTCCGATGTTCGGGCATAGGCCTTCGGTTGCATTAGTTTGAGCTGGTTTTTTTTATAACTGTAGGATGTGAAAGGATTTGCTATTACTGTCTCATCTGACCTGACAAACTGGTTCGTCAGGAACCCTTCTGCGTATAATTCAAATTCGTCATAGCGATCCATCAAGTTTAAGTAACTTTTTCCATTCAGCCAAACGCTTTGCTCCCACTCAATAGTCTGACCGGCAAGCCAAAACATACCCATCACAAAAGCAGTTTTGCCCAGCCAACTTCCACCCAAACTCTTAACGAATCGAAAAAGACTGCCGCTTGTATTTGTGCTCCATCCCCGAGCCGCAACTACCGTACTGCTTATTTTCTGTGGCGCCACGTCGACTGTTCGCCCTACCCCCTGCCTAAATTTCTTTGTAAAATTCCAACCGTCTTCTTTCGCCAGCCAATCCTTGCTTTTGCGAAAAATATCATTTCGTTTTTCAACAAACCTCTTTATCGCTTCGTGCCTCTCTGTCTTGGTTGTTCTTACGGCAGTCGTTACGTTGGTCTTGTTGCGCCGATCACTAATTTCAACACCTGCGGATTGCGCTGCTTTTGACATTCTTTCGACAGCCCAGATGCCGGCATTAAAATGGAGCAGCAAATTTCCTGCTCGCAAAGCTTCCTGCAAGAGCGCGTCTGATAAGGTCGAGCCATCTCCATAAGTTTGGTAAAACGCAATAGCAAACTTGTTGTCCATAATCTCGGAGTACTGCTCAAGGATTTGCGCAAGTTCAATCCGGTATGCATGAAGCTGCTCACGCAATGCTAGTGTGTCGCCGTTTCTTCTGATCTGATCCTGAATACCAGCAATCTCTATTTCGGCAAGTTGTCTTTTTTCGATTAGCTTATCAAGATCTGTGAAAACCGGAGCATGCATGTAATTAAAAATGGGACTGACTAGCGCCATCGCTATAGAAAGCCTTGCAAAAGAGGAGAGTGGCCCACCACTGGCAAGCTGCTGAAAAGTTTTTGCTAACGTAAAATCTACTGCGCGAAAAGTCGGTGCGGCTAGTGCGGCCCAGCCCACGCCTCGCGCTGCTATCCACCATCGGCACATGTCTCTCTTGGCTTCCCAGTTAGAGAAGCAATTCGGTAGTACGTAGGCTAGAAGATAAAAGCTGGCAAATACACCAACGAGAGCTGCGTTAACCTTTAACCCGTTCTTTAGAGTGGATTTCTTTGCATAAAGGAACTCTTTTGTACGTTTAACCGGGCCAGGTCCCTGCCTGACTTGAGGCCGGCCTTTGATTTCGACGTCAGGGTGATTCTTGAGCATCTCATCCAGCAAAAAAGCTCCCGATCCCGCGCCTCCATCCTGCGCACGCGCTGGACCGCTGAACGGTAGTGAAACCACCAATGCTATTGTGAAGAAGGCTCTTGCAGCCGAAGCCAAAAATTGCTTTATAACTGTAAAAAACCTAGACATCTCTTTTGCCTCCACGGGAATGCAAAACTTATCTACCGTCACAGTGCACTATCCATACCACTATGCCTTTTCCCATATGAAGTTAGAGTCAAGCGTCTTGACTATTTTTCAGTGTTCTAGCAAGAAGGCCTCTGCTCAACTGGTAAATCGAAACCCAAGAGCTTTATTTCGCCCAGTAGGAGTTGCATGAACCCTTCATTTATCAAAGACAAAATCCAGAATGAACTCACTCCAACTCAGCTTAAGGTCACCGATCTAACTGGGGCGGGAGATCACTTTGAGGTGGTAATACAGGCGGACTGCCTAAAGGGTTTAAGCCGCATTCAGCAGCATATGAAGATCATGAAACTCTTTGATGATGAACTTCAATCCGGCGAGCTTCACCTGCTAACTATTAAAGTCATTCAGTAATTTCACTTTCGAAGCCTTATGGACTATCCTGCATATGATATCGCCACAAGTTTGATGAACGCACAGACTCCCCAGTATCCCATAGCCAGCATTACTTAGTGCTAGTTTAGCTAGCGTTTTGTTATTTGTAGAATTCCTTCTTTTAGCGGCCAGATCTCGATGCCATCTACCAATTGCTGCCGCTCAGCCAGGCACAACACCATTGCTCTATGGGGTTTGTCATAAAACCCCGCAAAACTCTTTAGACCAGAAAGCTCCGACTGAGCCACTGCTCTCGCAGACTTTACTTCAATCGCGAATACTTTCGACTCTGTCTGAACTATAAAATCAACCTCTGCCCCTGCATCTGTTCTGTAGTGACTCACTCTTACCTGTCGATCTTGACCCTTAAACGAAGATAGTAACAACTGCAGAACCAAATTCTCTAAAAGCTTGCCTTTTCTGTCGTCAGAAACATTGAAGTTTCCGAGTGATCCGTTGAGAGCTCCCACATCAAAAAAGTAGAATCGCGGGTGCTGTATTATTCGGCGTCTGGTACTTTTAGCGAAAGCTTCGATTCGATTTAATATAAGTGTGTATTCAAGGATTTCAAAATATCGCTTTGCGGTTGTGCGCTCGATTTGAGCTTCTGATGAAAACTTCGCGATATCAAAAAGCTCAGCATTGCGTGAGGCAACTACAGAGAAAAAACGACTGAACCCTTCTAAGTTTCTTGTTAAAGCTTCTGCTTGCACCTCTTCTTGAAGATAGGTTACAGCATAGGTTCGAAGTACCTTTCGCCAAACTACATCTGAAGAGTCTAAATAGATCCCTGGCAGCAGCCCTCGTATCAGCGCTTTTTTTAAATCGAATTGGTCGCCCAGCTCCTCGATAGATAATGGCCTCATTTCATAGCTCACAATCCGCCCAGGAAGTAGGTTGGCGTTTCCGCGCTTTAGCTTTCGAGCACTAGAGCTTGTTAGATAAAAGCGAAGTTTAGGATTCTCATCAATTAACGATTGAACTGTATTCAGAAGCGAAGGCAGCCTTTGGACTTCGTCGATGAAAACACTTAGTCTCTCACCGCTTGCTACCCTTGAATGAACTTCACTTTCTAGAAGCCCTGGGTTCGATAGAAAGTCCAAATAGACTAGCTGCCTGGCCAGGTTGATCTCTAAATCTGGTTTCAGCTGCCTTATAAACGTTGATTTGCCAGTTTGACGCGGTCCAATAAGCAAAAACGACTTATCTATCTATTTGATTTCATTAGATATTTTTCTTTCTAGGAGCATGTGCTCATTTTACAATGTATTTTGAGCACATGTCAACGAAGCCTGCTTTTCAACTTGCGCTCAGATTTGCGGGAAAGGTAACTGAAAGAGGCACTCCGCCGCAAGTATGCTTAAGCGGGGCCGGTCTATTTCGCGAGCTCTTCTTTAAGCTGACCGTCCTCGAACATATCCATCATGATGTCGCTTCCGCCAACAAGCTCTTTGTTGTGATAAAGCTGCGGGAATGTTCGAAACTTAATACCGTATTCTTTCATTCCACTTCGCAGTTCTTCATCTTCAAGAATATTTACAGAAAAGAAGGGCACCTGAAGCTCGCCCAAAATAGCAACAGCTCGCTGTGAAAAACCACACTGCGGGAAGTCTGGAGTCCCCTTCATAAAGAGCACCGTCTTGTTTTCGGTCAAAATCTTCTCGATCCTATCGTTAATATTATTCATGGAAGTCTCTCCTAACAAATGAGTTTAAAGCCTTCTCGCAGACGCTTTAAGGCATATTTAACCTCAACCTTGGATTTGCGCAAGCTCCTCCTAACCCCGTTTCATTTAACGTCTCATTTTGAGACGTCAAATCCTCCGACAAAAAAAACCAACATCCAATTCACATACCGAAGGTCCGATAAACATCTGTGGGCCTATAGATCCGGCTTAGCTGTTAGTTTTAAGTTATTATTGGCAGCCTTTTTCAGTAGGTAAACTTATAAACGCTTTGCAGCTCCAAAGCCCACTTCGCACATGAGGAACGCTTGGGTAAAGTACTCTTGGTCGATGACGACCCTGAAATTCTAAAGATTGCAAGCCGGGTGCTTGAATTTGCTGACCACGAGGTTCACACGGTCAACAGTGCCCTCGGCGCGTTTAAAATTCTCAAAAAAGAGGATTTCGACGTCGTCGTGTCTGACGCCAATATGCCAGGCTACTCTGGTTTTGAGCTTGTGAAAGTTCTACGAGCTGACGCTAAAACTAAAGATCTGGGCATTGCCCTTTTAACCGCACGACGAGAAAAAGAAGATATCGAAAACGCATTAAAATCGGGCGTAGATGACTACATTTTAAAGCCACTCGATCCGCATCTCTTGGTAGGAAAAGTCGAAGCTCTTTTAAAAAAGAGAGCCAACCAGGACGACAATGAGATTTCGCTCTCATCGAGTGAATCCTTTTCTGAGGCTACCTTAGAGACTCCTTTAAATGTGATTTCAATTTCAGAAATTGGCTTTACGATTGAGGCTCCATTTGAACTGCGAGAGGGTGACTTTCCGAAACTCCAAGTGCCGCTCTTTAAAGAGCTCAAGTGGGTTTCTGCTAGGTACAAAGTTCTTGGATGCAGTAAATCCGCCACCACAAGTAAGTACAGAATACGTCTTGGTTTTGTGGGCGTTGATGATACACAGCTCCAGCGCCTCAGAGCCTGGATGAACAACTACCTACTCAACAAGAGAAAGAAAGTCGCCTCGTGAAAATTTTGTTAGCAGAAGACGACCCTAGCATTGGCATCGTTGCTAAACTCTCGTTAGAGAAGATTGGCGGGCACGTAGTCACTCTGGTAACCGACGGAGCGCAGGCCATCGTCAGGGGTCTCGAAGAGAATTTTGATCTTCTGCTTCTTGATAGCATGATGCCAAAAAAAGACGGGCTTACCGCCTGTCAGGAACTTCTTGCGAGCGGTTTTGAAACTCCAATTATTTTTTTGAGTGCGAAATCCAGCGAGATGGATATCAAAGAATTTCTACGAGCCGGTGCGATAGGTTCGATTCAAAAACCGTTTGATCCAAAGAACCTTCACCAAAAGATTGATGAGATACTAATAAGGCACAAAGATCATCAAGAGCGAGAGAGAAGAACTGCATGAGTCCAATTCGGATGAAGGTATTTTTCATTATTGCGGCCTTGGTCTTTACCAATCTGTTGCTGGCCGCCATCATCCGCAATCAAAGTGGGCAATCAAAAAAGCTTCAACAACAACAACGTGTCTCAGCAAAAGCAAACAAGCTCGTGTCTGAGCTATCTGTAAATTCTTTTGACGAGTCTAAATTTGAAGAGCTTCAGGATCTTCGGTCTCAGGTGGCTCCTCCCGAGAGAAAAATTTTCTTTTCTAACTTAGCTCAGGCTTACTCTTCTAAAAACACCAAGCTTTACTCCATTCGTTTGACCGAGTTCAATAAATCTGAGGCAGCGTTTAATGAGTATGCAACTTCACGTGTAACCTATTTTACAAAAACAACGAGTATTCTATGGCTACTTGTCGTAATTATCACCGCCAGCGGTCTTATCTATCTTGATGCTTTCTTACGAACAAATATCTTTAAGCCACTTAAAGAGATTCAGCACCAAATGGTAGATTTTTTGAACGACAAATACTCCTATGAGATTAAAGTGGCTCCGGACAATGAAATGGGTAGCATACAAACAACGTTTCATGCTGTGGCTCAAAAAGTCTTGGCGAATGTCGAGGAGCTTAAGTCGCTCGATAAAGCCAAGTCCGAGTTTTTAAATATTGCAAGCCACGAACTTCGCACTCCCATGACTTCGATCAAAGGGTCTCTAGGGCTACTCACCAGCGGAGCTGTCGGAGAGGTTCCAAAATCAGCTATGGAGCTACTCGCCATTGCTGAAGAGGAGACCGATCGGCTGATCAGACTCATCAACGACATTCTCGATCTAGCAAAAATTGAAGCACGCCGTCTGCCACTTAAAAAAGAATGGGTCGATATTCAAGATCTCGTATCACAAACAGTGAAAGGGCTTAAGGGAATCTCTTCGCAAGCGGGAATCAAAATCAAGGTGTACCCACTTCCAGCCGGAAAGATCTTGGCCGATGCCGACCGCATTCAGCAAACACTCACGAATTTGCTTTCTAATTCTATTAAGTTTAGCCCCAAAGACAGTGAAGTAGAAGTGCGCGTTGAGGCGCAATCTGATAGATTGCTGTTTGAAGTGCGGGATCACGGGCGCGGGATTGCACCAGAGAATCAAGAGAAAATATTTCAGAAATTTCGGCAGTCCACGGACTCCGAAAACCCCTTGGTTAAGGGCACTGGCCTAGGGCTTGCAATTTCAAAGGCCCTCGTCGAACAGCATGGGGGCACCATTGGGTTAACTTCAACCCCTGGTGAGGGAAGTCGCTTTTACTTTACCCTGAAAGATTTTGAACTTACAGAGCAGCTAGATGTTACTACCACTTCTGAGGCCGCCGAAGAGCCGGCGAGGGCTTCTTGATTAAAGTTGCCGCAGGTAAGCGCCTCCCCTTACAATGTACTCTACCCGTCAACTTCAAAAACTTCGTTTTAGGCTAGGAGCAGCTTTGGCACCAAACGATTGGGAAAGCTTCATGGCTTCACTGCGGCAAGAATACCTTGAATCGCTCGACGAGAAGATCGCGGTCGTTGAGCGGTACGAGGGTCTCGACTTTTCTTTAGAAGAAATCTCCAATTTTTTTCATAAGCTAAAAGGAAGCGGCGCTACTTACGGATTTAACGCCATAAGTGAAATGGGAGAGACTTTAGAGGACTACTTTAAATCTCTGCTCGAGAGCGCCTCTGATCCCAATCTTCGGGCCAAGAATCTTGATATCGATGAACTGACCAGAGCCACACAGCATTTGCATGAGGCCCGTCTGTTTTTATCATCAATTAAGACTTTTTATGCAAAGAATCCCCTTTCTGAAACCTTTCCAACAGCGTGGAAATCTGGTAAAAACAACGAATAATTTTTGGCCTAGCGACTCGGGGCAAGGCATCGTCACCCCCTGCTAGTAACGGCTATTTTGAGTACCAGGTTCGTAATGCAGTAGTTGGGTTTGATGGATAAAAAGATTCTGCTCTGAAGAATATAAATAACCGATAGGTCGATGGCCAAATGAAACTTTTAGACTCCCTTGCAAATATTCTTTCAAAAAACCAAATTTCCATCGACAAAGAAGAGTTGCTCCACTACGGAAGAGACTGGACACGGCATGAAACCCCGGCCCCGCTTGCCGTTGTCTTTCCGAAGTCAACTAAAGATGTGATGGCGATTGTTCAATGGGCCAATGAGAACGACGTGTCTATTGTGCCATCCGGCGGCAGAACGGGGCTAAGTGCCGGTGCTGTTGCTGCAAATCAAGAGTTGGTTCTCTCTCTTGAGAAAATGAACGCGATTCATGAGTTTGACCAGGTTGATCAAACATTGAGGTGCGATGCGGGAGTCGTGCTGCAAGAGATTCAGAACTTTGCTAGACAAAAGAATCTTTTCTATCCCGTCGACTTCGCCGCCAAAGGCTCTAGTCAAATCGGCGGAAATGTTTCGACAAACGCCGGCGGTATAAAGGTCATTCGCTACGGGATGACAAGAAACTGGGTGGCAGGACTCACTTGTGTCACCGGAGGCGGCGAAGTATTGGAGTTAGGCAAGAGTCTCGTTAAGGACGCCACAGGCTACGATCTTAAGGATCTTGTTATCGGAAGCGAAGGCACCTTAGCCATCGTCACTGAAGTGACTGTTCAACTGACTAAGCCCCCTCGAGCCTCAGAAGTTTTTCTTTTGCAAGTAGCAAGCCTAGATGGCATCTCGAAGGTACTTGAAACCGCAAGGCAACTTCAACTGACGGCTTTTGAATTTTTCTCTGAGCAAGCCCTAGAACTTGTTTTGAAAAGCCGAAACCTTGAGCATCCGCTCAGTGGCCTCGTCGGCTCCTACTACGTAGTATGCGAATTTGAAACAGAAGACGGCAGCTCACTCGATCACGCTTCACAAATTTTAGTTGATTTAATAGAGGCGGGAGTTGTTGTTAATGGAGCTCTTAGCCAAAACTCAGAGCAAAAAGACCTATTTTGGTCTTACCGAGAATCTATCTCGGAATCTTTAGCACCGTTTATGCCCTACAAAAACGACATTTCCGTAAAGCGAAGTTTGCTGGCTCCGTTTCTTCGTGAAACTCAGCAGGTTATTGAAAACATGTATCCTCACTGGAAGGTGATTTGGTTTGGCCACGTTGGCGACGGAAACTTGCACATAAATATTCTAAAACCTCAAGAGCTTGATGTTTCGGAATTCAGAAATCAGTGCAAGAAGGTTGATGAAGCTCTATTTCATTTAGTAGAAAAATTTAACGGTAGCATTTCCGCCGAGCACGGTGTGGGTACTGTAAAAAAAGCTTTTCTTAAACACTCTCGAACTGAGGCCGAAATATTGATAATGAGGCAGATCAAGAAGGCATTTGATCCCAACGGCATTCTAAATCCCGGTAAGATTTTCGATTAATTTTGTCTACGAAAATGAGGGAGCTGATCATCTAGCTCGTGGGTTATATAGTCGAGCATAAACACTGACGTAGTTAAGAAGATTCCAACACAGATTGTCCATATACTAAATACGACCATAAGAAATTGCTCAGATTGGTCAGATTGCGAAAACACGGCGATTGCAAGAGCCGTGCTAGCTACTAAACACGACATACTCGCCGCCAACCATCTTTTTACGTTCTTCCATTTTTGAAAAACTGCTACTGAAGTCATCAGAAGAGCAAAACCTGCAGCCGAGTGAAGTATTAAATGGATAGAGGAACTCCCTCCTAAAGAAGTTAAAAGGCTTGCTTCACTGAGAAAGAAGTAGTACCAAGCTAGCGTCCAGCTGATTCCAAAGATTAAAGTAGAGGCACCAACGCACAATCTTTCAATGGGGTACTTGCTGCCAAAGAGCCGTACCGGCTCATCTTCTTCTCTTTTCTGAAACGGAATCCCTCCGATAAGAAAAATGCAAAACAAGATGCCCAAAAACACGGCTGATATAATGAATAATGTTACTAAGAATCCCATTGCCAACAGATAGTCCCCAGATTCGAGGGGTCACGGTTTCAATTCAAAGAGTGTCATTTTTTCACACATACACTCTATTAAGCCCTTATGGCAAAATCAGAAGTCATTCAGAAGTCGTTTAGATCTCGTCAGCTGTACTGACACTTTGCGCGCCTTTAACCGAGCCTCACTCTGACCCATAGATTCAATACTAAAACAAGATGCGTGACTTGATTGTTGTGGGCAGGCTCTTGATCTGACTAAGAACATCCTTTGAATTTAGCTTATCTAGATCCATGACCAGGTATCCAATCGATGGATCAGTCGCCAAATACTGACTGCGAATGTTGGCTCCTGAGTCAGATACAATACGGTTAATGTCTTTAAGAACTCCCGGTACGTTGCGATGGACATTCAATATTCGATGACTGTCTTGCTGCACGGGCAAATCTACTTTGGGAAAGTTCACGGATCCACTTGTCGAGCCCACGTTCATAAACTGCAGCAGAGCGTGGCTCACTTCAAGACCGATAGATTTTTGAGCCTCTTGGGTCGAGCCCCCAATGTGAGGAGTCAGAATGACATTCTCAAGACCCTGGAGCTCTGTCAGAAAGGAGTCCTTGTTAGAAGCCGGCTCTTCAGGAAACACATCTATGGCTGCTCCGAAAAGATGCTTTTCACTCAGCGCTTTGGCTAGATCAGAAATCACTACGACTTTTCCGCGGCTTGCATTTAGTAAGAAGCTTCCTTTTTTCATTGTAGATATTTCTTTTAAAGAGATCATTCCGCGCGTATCGGGAGCGTCTGGCACATGAAGACTCACGAAATCTGATTCTCTCAAAAGTGTTGTCAACGAATCCACGCCTCTGGCATTTCCAAGAGGAAGTTTTTTGACGGTGTCGTAAAACAGAACCCGTAGGCCAAGAGATTCCGCGAGCACACTTAGCTGGCTACCAATATGACCGTATCCAACTATCCCGAGCGTCTTACCACGAATCTCGTAGGAGCCGTCGGCGGATTTGTCCCAAACACCCTGGTGAGCTTTCATAGAGCGAAAGGAAATTCCGCGAGCAAGGTCAATAATTTCACCAATGATCATTTCAGCGACGCTTCGGGTGTTCGAATAAGGTGCATTGAATACTGGAACGCCAAATTCATTGGCAGAGTCCAGATCAACCTGATCTGTTCCTATGCAAAAGCATCCAACTCCAAGTAAACGGTCTGCCTTCTGGAGCACAGAACGAGTCACCCGTGATTTCGACCTTAAACCCAGGAGGTGGACGCCTTGTATGCGATTTTCGAGCTCTTCAGGAGGCAACGCCCCCGAAACGCACTCCACTTTAAACCCGTCTGATTGAAAGACTTCGACTCCCGACTGGTGAATATTTTCAAGCAACAAAACGCGGATTTCTCGTTTCGGAAAAGAATGCATGATGACTCCTGAATTTTTTTTACTACCGAGCCGAAGGGGTAGGTCAAAGACAATATGATCTTGTATACTTCTACTCAACGAATCATTTGTTAGATGCACCGTTCGGTAGAGCGATAGAGGAGGATTCATGCTTCGTTTGCTGGTTGTTGATGACGACGCCTCCATACCCGAGTCGATTCGCCTTTTAGTACCAGACGGTTGGCTTGTGGTTTCTTGTGACCCTTCAAAGAACCCTTTGCCGAACCCCTGTGGTTTTGATGCGGCAATAGTTGATATGCACTTGACCGCTCAGCAAGGAGCCGAGGGCATACAAGTCATTCGTAAACTCCTGAGTCAAAATCCCGCTATGGCAGTGTTAGGAGCTTCTGGTGACAGCAGCATTGACCTTATGTCGAAGGCGATTTCAGTCGGTGCTCAGTGGTTTTTAGCAAAGCCAGTTAACGCCAATGAGCTATTATCTCGACTTCGCTTCATTGAATCCTACTTAAAGCTACTAAGATACACCGACAATAACCGCTGGATTGGTCGCTCTCCGGTCTCGCTCAATATACTTCGCGAAATCGCCTTATGCTCCATCGATACTCGTCCAACGCTCATTCAAGGGGAATCCGGTGCCGGCAAGGAAGTCGCCGCCAGTTTGATTCGTAAACTGCTAGAGCCAAAACCTTGGATTTCGGTGAATATTGCAGCTATCCCCGACAATCTTTTTGAGTCGGAGCTTTTCGGACATGCAAAAGGGGCCTTTACAGGCGCCGACCAGGCCCGCATTGGCCTTATCGAAGCTGCCCGAAATGGCACAATTTTCCTTGATGAAATCGAAACTCTCAGCCTTCAGAATCAGGCCAAGCTTCTCAGGTTTTTAGAAACTGGCGAAGTCAGGCGTGTGGGCTCATCAGCTATCACCAGCATAGAGTGCCGAGTGGTCGTGGCCTCCAACATAGACCTTAAAACTCTCGTGTCTGAAGGTCGTTTCAGAGAAGATCTTTATTGGCGCCTCTATGGAAGCGTGATTAACATACCGTCTCTTCGTGAACGAAAGCCCGACATACTAGAGACCGCCACCTTCTTTCTTTCAAGGAATAAATACGGAGAGTCGAAAGTGATAACCGCTGAAGCAGCGGACTTTTTAGAGGGCCACACTTGGCCAGGAAACGTTCGCGAACTGAGACAAGTTATGGACTCGTTGGCGCGGACATCACCCTTGCCTTTTATTCGAAAAGTAGATGTTGAAGCCAGCCTTCAAAAGTTTTCGTCGGCATCGAATTCGTCTACGTGCGACCAGTCAAGTCCTGGTTCCCAAATCGAAAGCTCCGACATCGAATTGTCAGAGGGCTACGAGAGACTTATATCAAAGTTTGAATTGAGTTTGTTTCAGAAGGCCTTGGCAACCCATCAAGGGGTGGATGAAGCAGCGCGGACTCTGGGAATGAGTCGATCGAATCTTTACAAAAAGCTCAAGAGATATAGTTTGCTGACTTAAAAGGTTTAGGCGTTTAACCTCTCCAATAGAAGTTTCTAAAAAAGGGGCATTTTTGTGAATCAGCAAATTGGGTGGGAAGATCCACTTTTTCGGCAAACGGCCTATATCGTAGTATTTGCACTCGTTGTAGCGTGTTCGTGTATATATCCATTTCGCAATCGTAATCCAAATTTTGTGACCGCCTGGGCGAGTCTTAAGAGCTGGATTTTCATCGCTCCCCTTCTGTTTTTTGTTCTTGGGAGCCCCGAGCCTTGGCCCATCGTTGGCCTTACCTGCATCACTCTTCTTGGCTCAAAAGAGTTCTTTCAGATGACGGGCATGTATCATCGGAGCTTCTTCGTCTGGACAACTTACGCGTTCAATATTTTTTTGGCCGTAAGTATCTACAGGTCCGACACGGCAATTTTTAATCTTTACCCCATGTTACTTTTAGGGGTGATTGTAACAATACCCATACTGCTCAATCAGTTCAAAAACATGATTCAGTATATGTCGCTTAGTCTACTGAATTTTTGTTTTCTTGGATGGGGTTTTTTGCTTCACACTATTCTCATCTGGAAGTTTGCAGGGGGACCGCTTCTCGTCATTTACATCATTTTACTCACTGAGTTTTCAGACAATATCGCCATCGCCTACTCACGGCATTTCGGTAAAAAGCATATACTTGAAAATATTTCTAACGGACGCACGTTTGCTGGGTTCTTTGTCTCTATGGCACTCACACTTCTACTCGCTTGGGGGCTGAGACATTTGCTGCCAATTCGAAACGAAGAGTACTGGATAGCCTCGGGTCTTGTCGCTAGCTTAGTCGGAGGAACAGGCGATCTCGTGCTTTCTATCATACGCCGAGATCTTGGAGTTCGCGATACGCGGGCTTTTATAATGGGCCGCGGTGGATTTTTAGACAGGCTCGACCGAATGATTTTCGTTATGCCTGTGTTTTACTTTGTGTTGAAGTTCCTTCAAGAAAATCCCCAGGTCTCAGGTAGTATTCGAGGGATTCTGCAGTGAGGGATTGGAACTACGAAAATGAACAATGGACAAAATTGCCAATCCACCTTAGGCATTTGCCGATTTTTACCAGGCACTTTGACTTATTTAGCTATCTCGTTCGTTTTTTGTGGTTCTTATTTTTAAAGTTTGTATTCTTCCGATTCTATATTCGGCTCAAGGTAGTCGGAGACATAAAAACGGTTTTTAAGAATCATCCCAGGTTGATCGTCATTTCGAATCATGCGAGCCATCTCGATGCTATTAGCATTTCTACGAGCATACCGTTTAAGTATTGGCTCAATGTCTACTTTGCAGCGGCAAAGGACTATTTTTTTTCGGGATTTTGGATGACCTTTTTTTCAAAGCATTGCATTGGAGCCATCCCGATAGATCGCAAAGATCGAAAAGGCGAGGCTGTTAAGCTATGTATCACTTTACTCACCCGGTTATCGAAGATTTGGTTGGTTATGTTTCCTGAGGGGACACGATCTCGCGATGGAATGATCCACCCGTTTAAAAAAGGGGTGAGCGTTTTTGCTGATCGCTCTAACACATCCATTCTGTTCTTGTTTCTTGAAGGCAACTACGACCTTTGGCCCAAAGAAGCCAGCTTCGCCAGAAGTGGGAAGTTGAGAGTACATGTGGGCCCGGTGCACCCTCCCGCACCTATACAGGTACTTGATGAGGCTTACCGAAGTTGGGTGAATTCACTGGGAGTAAAAGCGACATTTGCACCAAGAAGAGAACGATCGCCGTCAACAGACGACCAATAACCAATGACCAATGACCAATGACCAACGACAACAAAGCATTGCTTTTTCAGAGAAGCTTCGCGCGATACCAACTTATCGCCTCACTAGCTTCGTTACGCTGCGAGCAGTTAGTCTCTCACAAGCTGATTATCTCACGGGTTGATTATCTCACGGGTTGATTATCTCACGGGTTGATTATCTCACGAACCGATCATCTCACGAGCTGCAAAACCCATTCACTATGTTCTGTTTGTGGAAACTGATCCACTAAAGTTAACTTTGAGAGATGATAACCACACCTCTCCTTGAGCACCTTAATATCTTTCGCCATCACTTCAGCGGGGGAGCAGCAAACATAGATAATGGTTTTTGGAAGTTTTTCTTCAAAAAATTTCTCTAAACTTAGGCTGAGTTCACCAAGACCAGAGCGAGGGGGATCAATCAATACCCCGAATGGCTTCGACTCAATTGCCGACTGCCAGTTGAACGACTTTTCATGCGGACGAAACCTCTTGTACTGGCCACCGAGCAATACACTGCGAGGTTTTCGAAAATCAATTTTCTTTAGCGACAACTTACCTACTTCGGTTTGGATTGAGATTCGTCCCTTAAACTCCTGAAAGCTTCTCTCAAGAAAGCTTAATGCCTGTTCGGAGGAATCTGTAGCCAATACATTAAACCCCATCGAAAGAAGCGGGATCGTCAGTTGGCCTATTCCGCAACCGATTTCAATCCAGTTCGAAACCTCATGCTCGTTGTTGGCATGGAGAACTTGCCCGGCCACTTCTTTTACCAAATAGTCCTGAGTGACCCATGAGGGCTGAGTGAACGTGCCTATTGTGGAAAATAACGGCGATTTCATTATCGTCTCTGATATTGCCTTGCTACAGAAAGTCGTCGTCTCAAACCAAGCATGTGGTTTAAGTTCTTTTGAAAGACCCAGCCTAAGGTTACCCTCGCCTTGTTTCAAATTTCTTGAATCCTCTAATGACAAAGCGTCCTCGTTCTTTTCAGGTTTAAGTGATTCACAGACATTGCTACCGGAAGTCTTAACTGTAACTGACTTGTGACGCTGGCCAAACTCCAACCTCCACCCTTTTTGAGACAAAATCCCTACCCATTCATTTTGTTTAAGTAAACGGTCGATGTCTTCATTTGAAAAGTCGAGCCATGCGCCTTTTTCCCCCTTTGGGGAAACGCGAATCCGAACAGATCCCCTTTTTTCGATAGGAGGCGGGAACGCTCTAAACTCTTGAAATGCTGAATTAAGCTGAGGGTGAAGCTGAGGGCAGCTGAGAATATCGACGACTTCTTTTTTTGCCTTGTTCCACAACCCGAATCTATAAGTGCCCCGAACAGGATCAACAGCAAAGTCAAACCGGGTTCGAAGTGAGCTTAGTCCGACTCCAATAACCGAGACTGGCACAGCTATTTGTTCCGCCAGATCCGCGCTTAGGGCGCTGAGCGCATCCTTCACCTTGCCGACTTGTTGCAGCTCTAGGGGCTTATCTAGATATTGGCAGCCACTGCACGCCGGAAAATGTTCACACTCAAGAACTGCCATAATTTCACCTGTTTCAGCTAGTTCAGGAAATGGCAAAAAAACTCATTTCCCCTAACAAGCCCAAATCAATTCTTAACCGAGGAGCATAACTAGGTGCCTAGAAAACCTACCATTTCTGTTGGGTGTTTCAAGTCGGACACTGTACTTAACAGAAATCTGACCCAATCCGCACATCTTGTTGTAGATGGAGCGGAGTCGCGGTAAATTGCGTATCCAAATCAGGTATAGCACTTTGGATATAGCTCTTATCGAGCCGTGGGCTTGGAACCGGAGCTTCAATCTGAGTTACTGGATTTTTTTCCGATGAGGGAGAAGTTGTGAACGCCAATAACTTTGTACTGACCGTCGCGACCGTTAACGGTAGTGGGAGCCAAAGCTCAAATCTCATTTTGCTGAAGACTTTGTTTCGATTGGGCGTTCCCGTTGGCGGCAAAAACCTTTTCCCGTCTAACATAGCGGGGCTCCCAACTTGGTTTACTATCCGCGCTCATCCACTTGGTTTCACTGCAAGGCGTGGAGGAAACGACATAACCGTTGCCATGAACCCCGACACATTGATCCAAGATATTCAGGAAGCAGCGCCAGGTGGTTACTTCTTTTACAATTCCGACCTAAAATTCGACTCCGCTTTGCTAAGGGTAGACCTCACCAATATCGGAATTCCCTTTCGGTCACTCGTGGATGGTGTAACGGACGCTATCAAGTTAAAAAAATTGCTGGCGAACATGATTTACGTCGGAGTTCTTTCTGAACTGTTCAAGATTCCTGATGCCGTTTTGGCATCGGTTGTTAAAGATCAGTTTCGGGGCAAAAAAGATTCTGTTGTTGAAGTGAACCAAAAAACCATAGAGGTTGGCAGAACATACGCCAAAGAAACTCTCAACTTTTCTTTTCCGTATGTGATCGAAGAGACGCAAGCTAATGACAAAAAAATGATCGTTGACGGCAATACGATGGCAGCACTTGGCTCAGTATGGGGTGGCTGTTCGTTCGTGTCATGGTACCCAATTACTCCATCAAGTTCGTTGGCAGAAGGTTTTACTCACTACGCGAATAAGATGAGACTCAGTGATGACGGTAAAAAAGCTTTTGCCGTAGTTCAAGCAGAAGACGAGTTAGCCGCTATAGGCATGGTTTTAGGAGCCTCCTGGGCCGGCGCCCGCGCCATGACAACTACGTCCGGCCCGGGGATTAGTCTTATGTCGGAGTTTGTCGGATACTCCTACTTCGCTGAAATACCCGCGGTTATTTGGAATATTCAGAGGGTCGGCCCATCGACGGGACTGCCAACAAGAACCATGCAAGGAGATTTGCTATCGACATATAGCTTATCTCATGGCGATACGAAGCATGTTATGCTCATCCCCGCAAACCCAACTGAATGTTTCGAGTTTGCGAAAACTGCCTTTGACCTCGCAGAAGAGCTACAAACAACTATTTTTGTGATGAGTGATCTTGATCTAGGGATGAACCTCTGGGTCTGCGACGAACCTAATTTAAGCGAAGAACCCCTTAAGCGCGGAAAGGTTCTTTCAAAAGACGACCCTCGAATTGCGCAGTTCTTTCGATATGAAGATGTCGATAGTGATGGAATCCCTTACAGGACTTTGCCGGGAACAGCGCATCCTAAAGCCTCTTATTTCACTAGGGGCTCTGGCCACAACGAGAAAGGGCAATACACCGAAAACCAAGAGGCTTACGTAAGAATAGTCGATCGCCTTAACCGAAAGTACGAAACCGCACGCACCCGAGTCCCGACGGCTGAAGTGAGTTTTCATAGTTTAGGTTCGGCGACTTCTGACTCCACTGCTAATCACCAGTCAGACTCTTCGCTTAACGTAAAAACATTAACTTCTAAAATCTCCGTAGAAAAATACAGTGAAAGCGGCGAGGAGCCTACAACTCGGGCCGAACTAAGTGGCATTCGTGGCGAGACAGGTAATCATTTTGGCGACGAGCAGAAACAATTGGCGATTGTTGCGTTCGGTTCGACAGATATTGCAATGCCAGAGATAATTTCGTTGCTAAATGAACGCGGTGCAAGTGTCTCCTATATGAGAATTCGTGCAGTTCCGTTCGGGTCCGAGGTTAAGGATTTTCTAAGTTCACACACTAGAATCTTTGTTGTTGAACAAAATCGCGATGGGCAGATGACAAAAATTCTGGGAATGGAATTTCCGTCTTTTGCAGAAAGGGTCGTGCCTGTTCTTTCCTATGACGGCTTGCCTATTGATTCAAACGTCATTGCTCAAAAGATAATCGGGTTTGTAGAGCGGCAAGGAGATATGGCGCTTAAAACTTCATTATAAAAATGAAGTATTGAAGTAGGAATTGAGAGTATTAGTGCTACGTTTTTGAAGTGAAGTATTATTTTTGAAGGTAGCTCGTTTATTGCATTTGTTGAATTCGAAATAAGTAGGTGATTTGAATGACAGAAATAGCTCCCGCGAAACCGAATCAAAACCGAATCGGACTTACCCGAGCTGATTATTCCGGCAGTAAGTCGACTCTTTGCACAGGATGCGGACACGATAGTATTTCTAACAACATTGTTTCGGCGTTTTACCAATCAAACATCGATCCTTACACGGTTGCGAAAATGTCCGGAATTGGATGTTCCTCAAAAACCCCCGCATATTTTATGAGCCGCAGTTTTGCATTCAATGCTGTTCACGGGCGAATGCCTTCGGTCTCAACAGGGGTTAACCTTGCAAACCGATCTCTTAAACTCATTGGAATTAGTGGCGATGGAGACACCGCAAGCATTGGTGTCGGGCAGTTCATACATATGATTCGTCGCAACCTCGATATTACATATGTAGTCGCAAACAACGGTGTTTACGGATTAACCAAAGGGCAGTTTTCTGCAACATCAGAATCTGGAGCAAGTCTCAAATCAGGAGAGAAGAATCCCTTTTCAGAGATCGACATTTGCACACTAGCAATAGAACTTGGCTGTGGGTTTGTCGCCCGATCATTCTCTGGAGATTCAAAGCAATTGGTACCTTTGATATCTGCAGCGATGAGGTATCGTGGAACGTCGGTCATTGACGTGATTTCACCTTGTATCACTTTTAACAACCAGGCCTCGAGTTTAAAAAGTTATGACTACGTTAAAGATCACAGGGTAAACTTGCAAGAGCTCGGGTTTATCGAGGCTCACGATGAAATTACTGTTGAATATGCAGAGGGCTCCAGGGTCGTCGTGGATTTACCGGACGGCTCCCACTTGGTTCTTTCAAAAATTGACTCGCGAGATCTCGATCTTACGGACAAATGTGCCGCTGTTCAGTTGATTGAAGCTTCTAAAACTAAGGGCGAAATCTTAACTGGATTGTTTCGTTACAGCGCGCGACCTAGTTTAGTCGAAACGCTGAACTTGGTAGATACTCCTCTGGCCCAGTTAAACGAAGAGCAGCTGCGTCCTTCTGCTAACGCTATGCGCACAGCTTTTACCGACTTTCGGTAGTCACTAGTGACAGAATAGCTTCAAGTGATTGAAAATTGATGCGCCTAATAGACCACTGCCACGTTTGAGTCCGGGGCTAAGTTTCGAATGAAAACCTCAACCTCTCCTTTTTTTCGGGTTGATAGAGCGTCGTGGCGATGGAATTATTGTTTCTGTGAATATCTCCAACGCTCTCAAAGAAATCCTCAATGATTCAATTAAATCTCGTGCCAGTTGCGTCATTTATTCAAATGATTTAGCTCTCCTTAAAAATGGTGAAGCCTATTTCAGTGAAAAACTTGAGAGTACTTTGAACGGAAGCGAACCCGTCGCCGCCATTGCCGAAGAGCTTGATAATTGGAATTTTCCAAAAACATGGATATTGCGTAAATCTTCTAGAAAGGAGGAGTACGTAGGCATTCTTAGGGCGCTACTTCGAGTTTCACCTGACACATTGATCGCAGTCGAGCCACCTGGCGAGGCTTTTCTTACGCTGTGGTCTGCTTATGAAACCGAGATTTCCGTTATTTTGATCTTAAACTCCAATAACGCATCCGAACTATTTTTAAAGAACATCGAAGAATTGGGACTTCCCGCAGAGGCTTGTGTAGCAACACTTAGTAAGCGAACCTTTTTTATGATAGACGCTGCAATGGCTCATCCGGTAAGGCGACTGGCAATCAGAGAAGGCTTGTTTGTTTTAGAGTAGCGGTCGTAAGTGTCCTTTACCTAATTGGTAGGTTTTGTTGCGTGGAAAGAGTTACACGAATAGGGAACTGGCCCTACAAAGGCTATTCGCTCGAGGTATGTGATCAGTTGCCGGATTTTGCTTGAGCGGACACAAATTCTCTGATGCTTGAAAGTTTTTCTAGTGTCAAATCCACTAGCTTACAAATATCGCCTGGAGTCTTTCCATTCTGAATTGCTACTTGCATTGCGCCCAAAGAAGAGATTGGTCCCGCCAAATCATGGACAATTTTTAAAAGTACGTCGCTTGAAAGATTCTCTGTGGCTGGGTCGTATTTTTTGTTTTTCGACATGCCTCACTCCTGTTCGCATCCAGATCATTCTTATTCAATCTGAAACTGAGCAACTCAACTTTAAAATTTTAGGGGCCACAAAAAGAAAAACCGCATTTGTTCCACCCTGAGGCTTCGCAAATGCGGTTTTATATTAGAGCTGGCGTCGTGCTACTCTTCCACAGAGTTGCCCCTGCAGTACCATCGCCGCTGGCGGGCTTAACTTCTGAGTTCGGGATGGGATCAGGTGTACCCCCGCCGCTATCAACACCAGCAAATTATTCAGTTTTCAATATCGAAGAATCTAAACTCTAGCGAAACAAGCTTGTAACGCTAAAGTCACAATTTTTCAACTTTAATCTTTAACAATGAATTGGTTTTATTCAGCAATAAATGTTGGGAATCCAAGATTTTAATTTAAAAAAGCCTCACGACCGATTAGTACGAATCAGCTAAATACATTACTGCACTTACACCTTTCGCCTATCAACCTCGTAGTCTACAAGGGGTCTTTAGAGATCCGAAGATCTAGGGAAAATTTATCTTGAGGTCTGCTTCCCGCTTAGATGCTTTCAGCGGTTATCAGATCCGAACATAGCTACCCAGCGCTGCCGTTGGCACGACAACTGGAACACCAGAGGTTCGTTCATCCCGGTCCTCTCGTACTAAGGACAACTCCTCTCAATTTTCCTGCGCCCACAGAGGATAAGGACCGAACTGTCTCACGACGTTCTGAACCCAGCTCGCGTACCACTTTAATTGGCGAACAGCCAAACCCTTGGGACCTGCTCCAGCC